>NZ_JAUBTI010000123.1:0-17727 GCF_036702415.1 Microcoleus sp. D3_18a_C4
CCCGCCCGTCCTTTTTGGACGGGCGGGACGCCCATCCCACTTTCAAGAGTGGAAGTTATTTAATTCTCATTCCTTACCACTAACCTTAACTTATCAGAATAGCTCTTTAAGTGCATCAGCCTTGCTATCGCTAACCAAAATCATTTATTATTGATGTTAATTGTGTTATACTGAATTCATACAGACGCAAAAACCATGCTAAGTGAATCTTCGCGCTTTGTTTACGGCGATGAATTAATTACCGCAACAGAATTGAACCAGCAACCGAATCGAGTTCTAGATTTGGCGATGGAGCACCCTGTCACTATCACTCGCAACGACCAGCATTTTGCTTTACTGCGCCGGGAAGAGATGACGCTGTGGGTCAAAGCTGCGACGCTTTCTTTGACTGTATTTGAAGTGACTGCCGCTGCTTACCGGCTGCGATTGGGAGAAGCGATTAGTTCAGAAAATCCCTATCACTGGCTGACAGCATTTGACTCAGATGAACTCAGCGAATTGATTGCTGAATTAGAAAAAGCTTACCGACTTGCTGAGTCGGAATCGGGCGCGTGGAATCAGATTGAGATTGTAATTCATGAATGGCATGAAAGCGCTAAAGCAATTTCTAGCCCGGAACTCGCAGCAGCTTTCAGCGATGAAATTGACGAAGTTTTGCTGACACCACCTCAAATAGAAAGCACTACTGAATCGACTCAGGTATGACGCACACTCCACCCACTCCAGACGATTCAGAAAGCGGGGTTTCCTCTGAAGAACTTTCCGCACCTGTACCCGTGCTTTCCGAGTTGGTAATCTCGCCTGAAGAAGCACTTACAGCACCCCGAACATCCCTATCTACTCAAGAAAATGCAGCCGAAATTATCGCGCAATTGCCTGAATCGCCCTGGTTAGTAGTAGCAAAAAACCGACGGGTTAACCGGGATTGGGAAGCTTTATTGTTACGTGTCCCTGAAAATGCTCGTCGCTGCTATCAAGATTTATGTACTAGCCCGATGGTGAGAAAACCGAGGAGAGTTTTTCCGTTAAAAGGCAAACTTTATCAAGGTGCGTGGGAATATGAAGTAACAAGTTCAGACAGAGTATTTTATGTACCGGATGAACACAAACGCAAGGTGCTTGTTTATTACGCGGGAACCCATCCTAAATCAGCACCAACTCCTCCGTAAATAAACCAGGCTATTTCAACTTTTAGCGTTGGAGTTTGAGCCGATTTATCCACCAAATTTTGATCCATGACTCCACCGGCCTATCCAGCAACAAACCCGACTCCAGCAAAAAAGCATTATCAGATTAAATTGATATTTAGAGATTATTTAGGTTATAAATTATTTCTTGAGAACGCTTGAGCGCAATAGTAGCAATCGCAGATAATAAGGGAAAATTATCGTCATAGTCTGCTTGATTTCGATAGCGGCGCAACACTGCTAAATTATCGGCGATTAATTGATATCTTGAGTCAGGATTAATATCAAATTCTTGCCAAACATAGCGGTGAATATCGCTAGTTTTTGGTAGGGAATGACCTTGTTTATCTCGCAAATAGTTCCGCGCTAAGATAAAAGCAGCATAATATGAACGACTGATAGCATCCCTCAATCGCGCCTCCTGTTCAGCAGGAATAGTTGCTTGACCAGCAAGTTATTTTGCTAAATTTAGGTATTGCGACCAATCAAAACTCATCAGTATATTCCAAAATCGTATAAAAATGCTCCCGAATTTCATGGGATAATCCCCTAGACCAATTTTTACGCAATTCATCTTCTCTATCCATTGCTTCATCGGGATCGAGGTCTGTCAAGATGATTGAGAGAACCAGATGAACATAGTGAGGAATTTCGGGGTCATTGATGACTTGAAGTAATAGTCTTTGTTCGGGGAAATAATTGCTAATTTGAACGGGTGCTTCTAGCACAACGGGAAGTAAAAACGGATATTGGTTAATAAATTCAATAACTTCTGTTTTGTCTCGGAAAATGTATGATTTTTCTATGGTTTCGATGTCTGATTGGGAAATGAGGAAAGGCGCGACTCTTGGTGCTGATATTTTTTGTAAAATTAAGGATGCTATGGCATTTTGTTCTGCTTCGGGTAGTTGAGAGACGGTGGCAAAAGTTTCTTCTAATAGGTTATTCATTTTGTAAATCTCCTCTGCGACCATTCGTGAGAAAAATCAATATTTCTAATTATAATCTGTTGTGCGGTGAATCTGAAAAAAAAATTAGTTTACTACGCTGGAACCCATCCTAAATCAGCACCAACTCCTCCGTAAATAAACCAGACTATTTCAGCAGACTTGTCTATACAGAAAGCATTGACACAATGACAGTGATTTTCCCAAACAGAACTTACGCACAGGTGGCCAGAAACCGGGTTTTTTGAGGATATCCTTCGCTGTACTCCACAGATTAAGTAAAAAACCCGGTTTCTTTGTCGGGAGTGCATCCACGAGTGCCAAAAATAAATCGAGTCACCAGAGGCGACCAAAAAAGTGAAAAAGAAAAAAGAGTAAAGAGCAAAAGGGCAAAATAGCAAAGAAGAGTCCTCACAGAGAAGACGGGGAGGAAGGGACAGCCAAAGCAACCGCTACACGAAAACCCCTGCTGCTGAACGAGTAGCCCGCAGAGCAGGGGTAGCGGAAGGCCGCACGGCAAATGACCGCATTGTCCATCCACGAACCTCCACGCAGCACTCGCCTATCAGATCCACTTGTTTCCCAAGCACTTCCGTCAGTCGGCGCACCGTTATAATCATCGTGTCCAACATCTTGACACCATTCCCAGACATTCCCGTGCATATCGTAAAGTCCAAAGCTATTAGGCGTAAAACGACCCACAGCAGTTGTTTTTTCACGATAGATTCCCTTCGGTGCAGCACCGTAGGGATAATTGCCACGATAATTAACTAAATTCGGGGTAACTGTTTCCCCAAAATAAAATGGAGTAGTTGTCCCAGCGCGACAAGCATATTCCCACTCCGCCTCACTAGGAAGGCGATAGCTGCTACCCGTCTTCTGAGATAATCTGGCACAAAATTCAACGGCATCATACCAAGAAACCCTTTCTACAGGTCGGTTTTTACCTATGAAGCCAGAAGGGTCAGGATCAAGGTCATACTGGATTTTAGGCAAATTAGCTACTGCTGCCCACTGTGCTTGAGTAATCGGGTATTTTCCCAGAAAAAACGGTTTGATTGTCACCTGATGTTGAGGTATTTCATTGTCACGACTTTGTGCTTCACTTCTTGCAGGTGCACCCATTTTGAAGCTGCCTTTGGGGATAGAAACCATTTCTAAAGTAACGCCATTGGCGATAGTTTCTGTAAAAACCTGTGCTTGACTTTGGCTGCGCTTGGTGATTTCCCCCTTATAATTCACTCTCACCGTTTCAAATTGAACTGTTTTTAGGGGATTTGACAATACTTTTACAGGTTGAGGCGATTTGTTCCCCAAACTTTGATACACAGTTGGTGTTGGTGGCGGTGGCGGTGTTGGTGGCGGTGTTGGTGGCGGTGTTGGTGGCGGTGGTGTTGGTGTTGGTGGCGGTGTTGGTGGCGGTGGTGTTGGCGGTGGTGTTGGTGTTGGCGGTGGTGTTGGTGTTGGTGTCGGTGGTGTTGGTGTTGGTGTCGGTGGTGTTGGTGTCGGTGGTGTTGGTGTCGGTGGTGTTGGTGTCGGTGGTGTTGGTGTCGGTGGTGTTGGTGTTGGTGTCGGAGGCGGCGACAAAGATAAAATTGCTTGCAATGCTTGCTCTGCATTTTGATAGCGCTGACTGAAATGGTCGCGCACCATTTTATCTAACACATTTGCTAAATAATTGCTAACTTGCGCTTGATTTCGCCAAATAACTTCTCCCGTCTGCGGATCTTGTGGTAAGGTATCAGGAGGTTGACCAGTCAATGCTTGAATCCCAATCATCCCCACTGCATAAATATCGCTACACAGTTTAGGTTTGCCGTTCGCTTGTTCGCTGGGCATATAACCCGAAGTACCAATGCCAACGGTGAAGCGAGTTTGTCCTTGAGCATTAACAACCATTGTGCTAATTTCCTTGACCGCCCCGAAATCAATCAAGATAATTTTACCATCATAGCGGCGCATTAAATTAGCAGGTTTCAAGTCACGATGAATCACATTTTGCTGATGAACAATGGCTAAAACTTCTAATATCTCGTGCAATAATTTAATAGTATGGGATTCGCTTGATTTTTTACCTAGAATCAGTTCTTTGGTAAGGTCATGTCCTTCGATAAAATCTTGCACCAAATAAAATTTGCCCTTTTCCTCAAAGTGGGCGAAAAGGCTGGGGATTTGGTCGTGTAGCTTACCCAATTTATGCAGGGTTTGGGCTTCTTTATCGAATAAGCGTTTGGCCATTAGCAAAAGGCCAGGGTCAGCGTTTTTCGGTTTAAGATGTTTGACAACGCACTGGGGATGTCCGGGTAAGTCTAAATCTTTGGCTAGGTACGTGTGCCCAAAACCGCCTTTCCCCAAGAATTTGATAATTTGATAATGATTGCGGAGGGTACGACCCAGCATAGTTTTCAGGGAATGCAGTGGAAGTTAGGATATATTGTCGCACAAAAAGTAATGAGATGCTTAAACTCAGAATCGTTTCCACAATTGTACTGCTAGTTAGTGCCTGTTGTTCATCTCCCGCACAGGCGCAAAATCCTGCACAAATAAAGCAAAATAACTCTTTAGTTCAAGTGCAGCTAATGCGAGAACAAATTCTCAATGCTTGCGTGATCAATCGGGCTGAAACTTTGGCAAATCCTTTTACGGATGTGCCATCAAATCACTGGGCTTACAAAGCTGTTTTGACCATGTATTATTGCGGCGCTTACCGAGAAGCAACCCCGCCTGTGTTTCCGACATCAGATACTGACAACACTAATTCCAGGAATCGCAGGTGATTTTAGCTTTGGCTTCACCACAATTTGCACATCGCACCCTAAAGCATTTAAAAACCGAAACAACCTTTCTGTAGAAAAACCTGTCAGTTTCCCTCTCATCAAAGCTGAAACTTTGGGCTGGTCAATTCCTAATACTTCTGCTGCTTGAAGTTGATTCAGTTTCCTTTGAGTAATTATCTGATTTATCTGGCGCACCAGTTCAGCCTTCATGAGCATTTCATCCGCATTAGGCATACCCAAATCCGCAAATATATTACCACTACTAACTTGAATATCCATCTCCTTACTCATGATTTCCCCCTTTTTTACCTAGTCTTAGTTATTCCTGAAAAAGTAGTGATAAAAAGCCGTATATTTCCACCTTATTTAGAAAAATAAGCACATCTTATCACTACTAGTTTCATTTTTACTTACTCTTGAACTCTTCGTAATGCTCTTGAGCTCGTTTTAGCCTTTCTTGGATTAACGTAATATCCTGTTGTGGTGTAGCAATTCCTTTTTTTGACTTTTTCTGAAAAGCGTGCAAAACATACACTGTATCTGCAAATTTTACCGTGTAAACGGCTCTATAGGTATCCCCATCATGGTCATCGGTAATTTCCAAAACTTTGGCACTTCCAAATCCTTTGAGAGGTTTAGCAGATTCGTATTTATCTCCTGTTTGTGCTAGATATAGAGCATAGCCCATGATGTCATGTACCTCTTCAGGAAATTCTCTAAAATCTTTCAGAGAGCTTCCCATCCATACAACAGTTTTGAGTGATATTTGTGTCATGTTTACCGTACATTTTTTTTCTCATACACCGATTTCTTTTTAGAGCTATACTTTTATTATGCTAGATTTAGCATAATGTGTCAAGAGTTATTCTCAAATAAATATCAATATTAAAACTCAGCCCGAACCGTAAACGAATAATCCCCGCCCGGTTCAAGCTGATAATCCCATTTTTCCAGAAAACGGTGCAGCGGTTCCTGAATCAATGCCCTACCCTGAGAAGGCTCAAGAATCAGTGTTTTTTCTGACGTGAAACGCCACTGAAACTGCCATTCAAAATTGCCGGCAGTCACTTCACCCTCAATCGTGCCTTTTTGCCAAGATTGGCCAGTAACCCGGACATATGCAGTTGTTTCGGGCAAACGTCTCGAACTCACCTTTTTGTTTCCGCGTTTGTTTCTGCAATTGTGCGACTATTGTAAAGGCTCATGGCTTTTTCTACTCCTTGGTGCAGACTTAGTTCCACAGCTTCTACAACCAGTTTAAGCACTTTCTCTACTAACTGACTTTCCTCTGAGGAAAATTTTCCTAAAACGAAGGAAATGGTATCTTTCTCATTTTTAGCAGCATCGTTTTGAGGTTTGCCGATGCCAATCCGCAAGCGGGGAAATTTGTCTGTGTCCAAATGAGAAATTGTCGATTTCATGCCGTTGTGTCCGCCGGCAGAACCGGCAAGCCGCATTCTCAATTTCCCGATCGGCAAATCCATATCATCGTATACTATTAATACCGACTCCGCAGGTATTTTGTACCAATCCGTCGCCGCCCGAATCGCTTGACCCGACAGATTCATGTAAGTTAGCGGTTTCAGCAAACGGATTTTCTGTCCCCGCGGCCGGTTTCCCTCGCCAAATATGCCTTGAAATTTGCGATTTTCCGACAGCGAAATTTGCCAAGATTTAGCCAAGGCATCGACAGCATTAAAGCCTATGTTGTGTCGGGTGCGATCGTATTTAGGTTCGGGATTTCCCAAGCCAACTATTAACTGGGGAATCACTAACTCCGCTGGTGTTTCCGACTTCTGAGTGTTGTTCATTTAACTGTCTGTGCTATCTTCCTTGGGAGTAGCCGCCGTGAGTTTTTCAGTTGCCGGTTTGCTGCTAGTTGCTACTGCTTCTTCTAACTGCTTAGCTTCCCGCGTGAATTCCGACTCAAAATCCCGCGAAGCATCTTGAAAGCCCCGAATTGCTTTCCCCATACTCCGGCCGATTTCAGGTAATTTTTTCGGGCCAAATACCAATAGGGCGATCGTAAAAATAACGGCCATTTCGGGCAAACCAATGCCAAAAATATTCATGGTTTTTCTCCAGCAATTTGTTTAGTTACTTCTTGTTTATTTATGGCAAAAGTAATCGGAAAGGGTAAGGAAAAACGGGAAAACTTAGCTTTTGCCCTTTCTCCTAAACCCTAAGCTTTTACTTTTAGCCTTACTGTTTTGCGATCAATTTTTAGCGGCCTAGGCTCGACCAATCCATATCCACACTCTCCAGAATCAGAGAAGAGTTGTAGATTTGCAAAATAATCAACAAGAACACGAAAAACAGTCCAATGAACACGCTCATCAATAGCGTGGTTCCCCAGCCGGGGGCTACCTTGCCGTATTCCGAGTTAAGGGGTTTGAGTATATCTCCTAACCAAGTCCGTTGTGCCATAAGTCACCTGCAATGAATCTCTACAGAAAAGTTTGACATATTTCTACCGCTAATTGCGATCGCAATTTCTCAGAAATGCTGCAGGGGGACTCGGAAAACGGGGAGTGGCGGTTGGCTGCCATACCGTACAGCGCCTAAAATCACGAGACTTTCAGACGGATTGTTATTTTTTGTAATATTATAGAGTGGAGCACTCATAATCGATCAAAAATATGGAACCTGCAGCAGTTCTTGGCATTTCACTGGGCGTGTGTCTGGTGGCAATCACCGGATTCTCGATCTACACGGCTTTCGGCCCTCCCGCTAAGGAATTGAGAGATCCTTTTGAAGAACACGAAGATTAGAGAAGAAGGAAGGCACAACACGGATTCGGACACGGATACACGGATGAATTTAAGTGTGTTTCCAGATATCTCCTATTCTCTGTCTCTCCCTCTCTCCCTGGTAGATATTCTTCTAGGGGTGGGAAGGGAGTGATTCTGTGGGGCGATCGCCTGTCGCCTACTCGTCAATGGTATATTTTTCATAAATACAGTAAATCTCTATTCCATTTAAGCTAAAAATTATCAAGTTTCAGGGCAAAGCATAATGGGCAATACCTTTGGGCATTTATTTCGGATATCGACATTTGGGGAATCTCACGGCGGCGGTGTGGGAGTAGTAATTGACGGTTGCCCGCCCCTGGTGTCGATCGACGCATCGGAAATTCAAGCCGAACTCGATCGCCGCCGCCCTGGCCAAAGCAAAATTACGACACCTCGCAAAGAAGCAGATACCTGCGAAATTCTGTCGGGGGTGTTTGAAGGCAAAACTTTGGGAACGCCGATCGCAATTTTAGTCCGCAATCAAGACACTCGCCCCCAAGATTACGGCGAAATGGCGACAACTTACCGCCCTTCCCACGCTGATGCTACCTACGATGCCAAGTACGGAATTCGTAACTGGCAAGGCGGAGGTCGCAGTTCGGCGAGAGAGACAATTGGTAGAGTAGCAGCAGGGGCGATCGCTAAAAAAATTCTCAAACAAGCAGCAGGAGTCGAAATAGTCGGCTACGTCAAACGCATCAAAGACTTAGAATGTGTCGCCGACCCGGACACTGTTACCTTAGAACAAGTAGAAAGCAATATCGTCCGCTGTCCAGATGCCGAATGTGCCGAAAGAATGATTGAACTGATCGAAAAAGTTCGCGACAGCGGAGATTCGATCGGCGGTGTAGTCGAATGCGTCGCCCGCAACGTACCCAAAGGGCTGGGAATGCCCGTATTCGACAAACTCGAAGCCGACTTGGCCAAAGCCATCATGTCCTTGCCCGCCAGCAAAGGCTTTGAAATTGGTTCGGGGTTTGCTGGGACTCTGCTCAAGGGCAGCGAACATAATGATGAATACTATACTGATGATAAGGGTGTAATTCGTACAGTGACGAATCGCTCTGGCGGAATTCAGGGTGGCATTGCTAACGGCGAAAATATCATTTTGCGGGCGGCATTCAAGCCGACTGCGACAATTCGCCAGCAGCAGCGCACAGTTACCCGAGAAGGCGAAGAAACGCTGCTGGCTGCCAAGGGACGGCATGACCCTTGCGTTTTGCCAAGAGCTGTGCCAATGGTGGAAGCGATGGTAGCTTTAGTTTTGTGCGATCATCTGCTGCGCCATCACGGACAATGTGGAACCTTAAAGCCTGAATTTTAAAATGGAAATCAGCTTGTCCTCAGTAGCGGCAACTCCCGTTGATTGCCCTCAACCCTCCGAATCAATAAAAGGTATAGATGATTTTGTAGTACAGTTCTGGGGCGTGCGGGGCAGTGTTCCGACACCCGGACAGGAAACTGTTCGCTACGGCGGCAATACTTCTTGTTTGGAAATGCGAGTCGCTGGCAAACGCTTGATTTTTGACGGCGGAACAGGCTTGCGGATGCTGGGAGACCAGTTGGTGCAAGAAATGCCCGTGCAAGCTTATATGTTTTTTACTCACTATCACTGGGATCACATTCAAGGGTTCCCGCTGTTCGCCCCAGCTTTCATCCGCGGCAATAGCTTTGATATTTACGGGGCGACTCCGCCGGATGGAGATTGCATGAAAAGGCACTTCGTAGAACGGGTGCTCCACTCGAATTCGCCGATACCGCTGATGGGTTTGCAGGCAGATTTGAATTTCTACGAACTCAATCACAACCAGACGATGATGCTGGACGATATTGAGATTAGGACGGGTTCTCTGAATCACCCCAATACTGCTATGGGATATCGGGTGACTTGGCAGGGACGATCTGTGGTTTATTGTTCGGATACTGAACATTTTCCCGATCGACTAGATGAGAATGTCTACAATTTAGCCCTCGACGCTGATGTGCTGATTTACGATGCGATGTACACAGACGAGGAATACCACAACCCCAAGTCTCCGAAGGTGGGTTGGGGACACTCGACTTGGCAGGAAGCGGTGAGAATGGCTAAGGAGGCCCGCGTGAAACGAGTGGTGATTTTTCACCACGATCCGGCTCACACTGACGATTTTCTCGATCGGATCGCCGAAGATGTGCAAATCGCTTTTCCGAAGGCAGTCATGGCCCGCGAGGGTCTTATTTTGCCGATCGGCTTCTGAACATTTGCCCTTGTGAGATCGATCGAACCATCAACCGATCGAACCCTAATTGTTATGTGAATATGTGGATCTGGTCTCGCGCCCCGATCCACAATTTTTTTTAATATGCAGCAAACTCTTAACTGCATGGTATAATTCTTGCTTGTTAAGTTTTTAGGCACAGTATTTAAGGTTTTTTTTATTCTTCAACCGCGTCCGCAAGACGCCAAGACGTAAGATAATTGGAGGATTGCCCAGGGTGAAAAGGAGACAGTTTTGAATGTCAACAAACACGGGGAGGCGAGGATCTCGCACGCCTGAGTGCTAGTCACAGGCCAGTAGACTTCCAGAAGCCTTGTTACAGATTAATTATTAAGGACAAAAACTGAAGTTATAGCTCGGATCAAATAAAAGCGCGATCGGTTTTTTGGGCTCATGAATATTGACAACTCTCAAAAGCTAATAGCTTTTAGGTACAAACTGAGAAAATTTTCAGCAGTCAATTGGACTAACCAGAAATAAACGATCGCTCTGGCGTTTGGCAGTAGCTGCGGCAAGCGAATGTTATGACTTGACTATCAAAATGGGAAATTTACGTTTTAGATCTTCAGCAAATCAATACAGATGGATTGCCCTAGGCAGTTTTGCTGTAATTATGGGTATTTCAGGCGCCCTGGCCTACCGCCTCGCCCCGCCCCCCGGATTCATGGCTCAAGGCACTCTCACTTCTAATAATCCGCCCGTCAAATTTTCGACCACGGGCACGACAATTCTCAAGCAGGGAGAGCAACTCACCCCGGAGGTTCTCCTAGCAGATAATGTTGTCAAAGCAGTGGCAGATGCAGTTAAGCTGTCGCCCCAGCAAGTTCGACAAAATGCTAGTGTCAAAATTTCTAAGCCGGAACAACCCCTAGAAATTTTGGTTGGGTATCGCTCGCTCGATCAGGAGCAAGCAATCCAAACGGCGGATATGTTGATGAAGGGCATGGTTGAAAAAAGCCGCCTGATTAACAGATATCGGTGGCAATCAGTCAATCAGTCGCTCAACCAACGCTTGGCACAAGTCACTCAAGACCTGAAACAAGCTCAGCAAAAACTCGACCAATACGAAAGAGAGCGCGCTCGCCTGTTGCAGCAAATGAAGCTTCAGCAAGACTTTTACAACAAAACTCAGCTTGCAATGGCGGATACGCAAGCGTCGGAAAAAGAAATGGTTAGCAGTTTGGCCGCCGCTACAGTGCCGCAAATTGTGGCGACGCCCACGAGCGATCCCACAGTGCCTCTGATTTTGGGAATTGGCTTGCTGTTAGCGATTTTGGTCAGCCGCGGTTTGATTCCTTCGGTGGCGGATTGGAGGTACAAAGCAGCTTTTCAGCGAGAAGAGAGCGAAAGGCTCCAAAGTGCTTTGTACCGACTGATCAAAGAAGGCCGGGGCGAAATCACTCTGGTGCGGTTTGCGATGGAGACGCGGCTGTCGCCGGATGTCGCTCAGCGTTTTTTGAACCAACAAGCTGAAGTCTTTAATGCCAATTGCGAAATTAAAGATGACGGCAGCATCTTGTATCACTTCCACATTTAAAGGGCTGCGGGCGATCGCGCTTCAGAGAAAAATTTAGCCGATCGGGCCGTCACTGCTCGATCGGCTTGTTTTTTTCTTAATCTGATATCTTGCACCATTGTCAGCAACAGGCTTTCGGGCCTGTTCCACAAAATATAAATTTTCTTGTGGAACAGGCCCGAAAGCCTGTTCATAAAAGACTAATTGAGAATGGTGCAACATCTCAGTTAATAGGACTTATATCAGGTTCGGTCGATCGACTATCCCCCTCTAGGTAGGCGCGGGTTTACGGGATCTATAACTTATACTACTACTACAGATTTGGGTCAACCCGCCGACGCGAGCTGGCGTGGCGGTGATTTGACCCGACATGATATTACGCTCAACCCGGTTTCTTAGCTTGTAGGATGCCCCGGAGCTAAAAATTGCTCGATCGACAGAGGTGTTGACTAACCTAGAACACCCGAAGATTGTGCCAGTGCGTCCCAGACTGGCTAAAAAATATTTTTTTTGTGTTCCGCTTGCTTTTTGCTTAAATATATGTGCAATTATAAAAAATAAGTAAATCTACGGTTGCTTTTTACCGGACTTACCGGATTAAGGGTACTTTATCCTTAAATATTTCTTAAGGTAGAACTCAACTCAGTAGAAATGCTGTAGTATAGAACAATAAGCGATTCAGGGATGTTATGTAGTTTCACATCAGAAACTCGATCGGGCAAAAGCCTAGAATCAAACTCCCCGACAGAAAGGATACATTTTCACATTGAACTTTTGTAATCACCTAGAGGCTAAATCATGATTTTGGGAATAATTGGTTCTTCTTTCCTAGCTTACTTTTTGCTAATGTCGGTCGCTAATTACGGCGACACTGGAATGTAGATTAGTTAAGGCACTTATGCACCGAGACATAAGGCAGCAGGCAAAAAAAGCTGTTTGACAACTTCTTGACAACTTCGATTAAGTCTCAGCTTGGGCCATGTCTGTCGTGTCAGAGTCGTGTCCGATAAAACAAAAAAATGGATGAAGGAGTCGTTAAGTACCGCTGTGACTGGGAAGAAGCAGACCCTGTAGCTGCCCGGAACATAGCAGATTTGATGGCCTGGCGCGATCGGCTCCACGCTTGGGGATTAATTGGCGTCTACGAAAATGGCATAGGGTTTGGCAACGTCAGCGTCAGACTCGGCAATTCAGGCCAATTCGTGATTTCGGGAACCCAGACTGCACACTTGAAAACTCTGGGACCAGAATTCTACTGTACTGTTACCGAATTTAACTTAGAACAAAATTTCCTCGGCTGCCGGGGCCCCGTACAAGCTTCGTCGGAGTCCCTGACTCACGGGGCCCTGTACCTTCAGAGAGAGGAGGTGGGCGGGATTATTCACGTCCACAATCCTAAGCTATGGCAGCAAATGCTGTTTAAGATTCCTACTACTAGAAAAGAAATACCTTACGGCACTCCCCAGATGGCCTTAGAAATGTTTAGACTTTTTGAGGAGGAGAATTTGGCCGATCGCAAAATTCTGGCGATGGCCGGTCACGAGGACGGCATTATCTGTTTTGGCAGCACCGTGGACGAAGCTGGCAAAGTGCTTTCTGCTGCGATTAATGAGATTGGAGTTGAGCGTTGATCTCTCGAACGGTTGATCCATCGCCTGGGTTGTGGTAAAGATAGAGCATCAAACTCTCGCAACCAGCTCAAAAATTGCCAAGTGCCTCTTGCCTCTGTGGTAATGGAAAGATATTCTAAATAGCAGATATATACTATATCTAATCGTAAAAGCTGAGAGTCATTGTCAGTAACCCAGCCCTAAAGGGACTGAGCTTGGTCGCGACTGATTGAGCAAGCTGTACTGACCAGCCTAAGACTTTAGAGGTCTACGTTATTTGGGTCACGACACTCCTTGAATGCGACGCTAGTTTTCCGATCTGTCGCTTGTAGTTAAACAGCCTTAAGGTCACGCTCGGCAGTGCTGCAAGCTTAACAAGCTCTTATAACATTGGCGAAGCGAACATTACCCCGAAAGGGAGCCGGAGATAACCATATCTCCACAGAGGGGTAATTATACCCCTCTACCCCTCGCCGGAGGGGAAAGCGGATTGAAGGCTGTAGTCACGCTCGCCCTTCGGCTTCGCTCAGGATAAACTCCGTCGAATGTATTGAAACCGCCCGTGTCGTTTACCTCTCAGGGCTAAAGCCTCTGAGTTTCCCACTTACCGAGCATTCTTATGAATCAAACTAAACTTGTAAGCTCAAAAGAATTGCAATCAGAGGTATCTCGTCTCACCGAAGAGCTGCAAATGCGCGACCAATTGGTGCAGCAGTTGTCTCAAGAACTTTTCCGGCTGGTGAAGGGCAATTCTAATTTTGTGCCGGCGCCGGAAGTTTCCGATCGCCACCAAGCTCAAATGCAGGCAATGCGGGAACAACTCCAAGCTGTTGAAGAACAGGTGAGTTTTTATCAGGAACAAATCGCCGAACGGGATGCTGAGGTTTACCAACTGCGACAGTCGGTGCAAGAATTGACGGATCGCTCTCGGATGCTAGAACAGGTGGTTCAGGAATTGCCGGGGGTTTACCGCCAGAAGTTTGCCGAGCGGCTCGATCCGATTAAGGAAAAGTTGGAGCAATTGCAAAAGGAAAACCGCCAGTTGCACACTGAATTGCAAAGCGTAACTTACCGTCTCGCTGTGCGGAGTCGCAAGGCTAAGGGCCTGGATCTGCCCAGCGTCGATGAAACGGACGATCGGGGAATTCAAATGCCGAGCTTTGGCAATGTCTAAGGTTTTGATTGTCGCGGGTGGTGAGCAAAGTGCGGCCGCAAGTCTCAAGGCGGCGATCGCTCAATCTGATCCTTTAACTGAAGTCAATATCTGTGGGGTTTCTGAACTCCATTCTGGCGCGATCGCTCTGGGTGGGGCGATCTTTTGTCCTTTGACGCTGGATGTGCCAGAAAATCTGGTTTTTCCGGCTCAAGATGTGTTTCGATTTTGTAGCAATGTTTCGGCGGCGCGCGATCGAGTGTCCCAGGAGTTGCTTTTTCCCGTCGGCGGTGGCAATTTTTGGCTGCCTGTGGTGTTGACGGCAAAGGGCCCACTGTATGCTGAGGCGATCGGTGGGGAACCTTCTAAGCAGTCTGGCGAGTTGAGTTACTCTCAACCGGTGCATTTGTCGGATGTTTGGCGACAGCAGTTGTATGAGTTGGCTTACCGCTTGCTGAATCTTTTAAATGCGCCGCCAGCGACTTATTTGATGCAGTTCGGGTTTGTAGGGGAAAGGATTTGTTTCGATCGACTTTGGCCTTTTCCGGCTGCACCTGCGATCGCTTCTGTCGGCGTTCAAGTGCCGGATTTATTTGTTTGTCATTGGTATTGCTTGACAAATAAACCTATTTATGATATTGAAATTAGCTGTGCGGTTTCTTGAAGCCTCTTGGAAACTTGAGATTTAAAATCGGGTTCTCATTTTAATCAAGCAACTAAAGCCGGAGTTTCAGTGGAGATAACTTGCTCGAAACTGTCGAAGATTTCAAAGAGTTGGTCGAGTTGAGTAATTTCAAAAATTAGCTTGACTGTAACTGAGAGGTTGCAGATGACGAGGCGGCATCCCCGGTGGCGGGCGGCGTTGAGTCCGCCGACTAAGGCACACAGCCCGGAACTGTCGATGAAATCTACGGCGGCCATGTCTATTACCCAGAGTTTGTGGCGATCGGGCACAATCTCGGCTAGCTGTTGCTGGAGGAGGCTGCCGGCTTGGGAGTCGAGGCAGTTGTGAGGTTGAAGAACGATGGGTTGGTTGAGGTTGGGAAATTCCATAGCAGTTATCCTACGATCGTAAAGTATGAATAAGTTAGTTTAGTTGCTGACTGCTTTGTAAAACTTACTTAAACTTATCTAAACTCATTTTTAGACACAGTTTGTGCTTACTTCCTACGCTGTTGGGTAGACGGCTAATCCCAAGATAAGTAGGCTATCCCCCTCAAGCCGAGGGTTCCCAATTTAAAATGTTTAGACTTGCGTTCCAGTCCCGATCTAAAGATATGCCACAAGCAGGACAGTCAAAAGTCCGAATGCTTAGTGGCATATCTTTTTTGGTGCCACAATTGGAACAAGTCTTGGTACTAGGAAACCACTGGTCTACCAATACTAAATTAGCTCCATACATTTGACACTTGTAGTCAAGTTGACGTTTGAACTCGTAGAATCCAAGGTCAGATATTGCTCCAGCTAACTTGTGATTCGCCATCATTCCATGAACATTCAAGTCTTCAATCAAAATTCGCTTGAAAGTTTTAGCCAAATAAGCGGTCAACTTGTGAAGGAAATCTAAGCGAATACGAGATATTCGGGCGTGGAGCAGACCAATCTTGTTGTAGGTCTTGCGCTGGTTTTGAGAGCCTCGCACCTGCTTTGATGCTTTGCGTTGTAAAGTGGCAAGCTTGGTTTTCGCACTGGCTTTCAACGGCTTTGGTGCGTCAAAAGTTTGCTGGGTTGACAGCGTGGCAAAAGACTTAATACCGAGATCGATTCCTACAGAATTTGCAGGCTGCTGAACAGATAGACGTTCTGCATCAACGCAAAACGAGACAAACCAGCGATTTCCTTCTTTTGAAACCGTGAAAGTTTGAGAGACGAAGCTACATTCTAGGGGTTCAAAAAGCCTAAAAGTCCCCAATGTAGGAATCTTAATAGTTCTACCAGCAGTTAGCAAAACTTTGCCGTTAGACGAATCGACCGTAAAGGATTGACCGTCTCTGCGACTGGCGAATCTTGGATGACCTGCTTTTCCAGAACGATAGCGGCTAAACGCATCTTTGAGATCAATCAAAGCATTTTGGTAGACTCGGCTAGATAACTGGTTCATCCAATCAAATTCAGGCTTTTTCTTGACATGATTGGTCAGAACTTTTTTGACTTCGTTGAGTACCTTCGAGTCGGTGAATTTCCCCTCGCCATACATTTGAGTCCGCAGGCTCAACCCAAAGTTAAAAACTACGCGCCTAAATCCTGCGTGCTTCGCCATCAAGGTCGCTTCCTTGTTATTTAATTTGAGCGCTCGTTTAATGGCAAACATACTTAAACTTCCTCAATGGCGATTAACTATGGACAAGTTTAACAAACTATTTGACACTTAAGTCTTACTCTTGAGAGACTCAGGGGATTTCAGCGTATGTTTTAGGATTGGCGATCGCCCTTGTGGGAATCGGTGGGAGAGCCGTTGTGATAAATTTAGTAGGAAACTGGCTGGCGATCGCGCGGAACGCAACCGCAACAATTCTCTATTCCTCTAGTATGCCTGAAAGGCTAATTTTTAGTGGGGCCAGCGATCGCGACAACAGTGTGTTTTTCATCACAGCGAAAGATTGCACTATTGGCTGAATCGAGCCAATATATAAATGTATTGAGCTTTGCAAAAGTTTACGAAGGCAGTATCGAATGTCTTTTGAGTTTTTATCGTTAGAGACTATTCAGCAGTTTGCGCGCGATTACGGCTACTGGGCAGTATTCCTGGGAATTTTGCTGGAAAATCTGGGAGTTCCTCTTCCAGGCGAGACAATTACGATTGCTGGCGGGTTTTTAGCTGGCAGCGGTGAACTGAATTACTGGTTTGTACTCGGCAGTGCGATCGCTGGTGCTACATTGGGGGGAAATTTTGGTTATGCGATCGGCAGGTACGGCGGCTGGCCACTGCTGCTGAAGCTGGGACAATTTTTCCGATTTCGAGAAGAACAACTGTTTGACTTAAAAGAACAGTTTAGCAAAAATGCAGCTAAAGCCGTATTTTTGGGTCGTTTCATCGCATTGCTGCGAATTTTTGCTAGCCCCTTAGCGGGTATTGCAGAAATGCCTTTTTGGAAATTTTCGCTGTTCAATGTTCTGGGTGCTGCAAGCTGGGCATCTGTAATGGTGAGTTTATCCTACTTCTTGGGACAAGTTGTGTCTTTAGAGAAATTGGTAGCTTGGGCTGCTCAATTTGCGGTATTTGCTTTGCTGTTAGCAGTTGCTTGGATTGCAATTCCTATTTGGTTGGAGTCGCGGAGTTTGGACAAGACTAAATAGGGTTGCAATCCGTTACCAAAAAAACTCAATATTCTTGTGGAACGGGCATCTTGCCCGTTCTTTATAAGAGTTGAACATAGGAGCTTAAACTTACATTTTGTGCCAGGATTAGCAAGGGAGCATCTCAGTTTTGTAAAAAGCATTTTTTTATTGTAGTGCGAGCGTCCCCGCTCGCGTATTGTACAATACG
>NZ_JAUBTI010000124.1:0-5076 GCF_036702415.1 Microcoleus sp. D3_18a_C4
GAATCGTCTCCGCTCTTTTTTCGAGCGTGGCTGCTGGTTTGTGCGCTCCCTAATTCCCGTCAAATCTTCCAAAGCGACAACTTGATTTTTGTTTTGAGCCTTAATTACGATACGGTGACTGATATAGCAACCCTAAATCATTTGTGAATTTCTTACTCCCTCCCCGAACTCGCGGGGAGGGTTGGGGTGGGGTAAAAAAATTACGACTCCTGCAAGGATTGCTATAGCAACCGCGCCAGACGCTTAGAACTTTCTTAATGGTCTAAACCAATGCGGTCTATTACCCCTTCCCTCGGACTTCTTGTTACCCGATCGCGAAGTCGAAAGTCATTCTTCCTTCTTGCTTCTGCTATATGTCTCAGAAAGCTGTCCGGGTAATACAATTAGATTTAGAAACATGAAAACAGGGAAACCTTGTCAAACCTCACTAACCGGATGAAATTTATGCGTGTGACTACTGTTACGATTTTCAGCTTGATCGCTCTGCTCGCTCCCGGCTTAACCCGAAAGGCAACTGCTGCTTTCGACTCCGAACCCTTGGTGCAGGAAGAGTACCGCCGAGACTTTACGGCTCCCGCCGCTCCGGGTGCGTCAGCATCGCCGGAGGGAAAGTCCCAAGCAGATATGTTTAACAAGCCTTTTTACGCGGGCGAGCAGGCGCCAGTGAAAAAGGAAAAAACTATCTCGGCGGGTGCTGACGGGCCAGAAGTTGCAGCCATACAGCAGCGGTTGCAGGTGCACAGTTTCAAGGTGGGGACGATCGACGGTTCCTATGGCTCTCGCACTACATCAGCGGTTCGTGCCTTTCAGCAGTCTAAGGGTTTGAGGGCAGATGGCATTGTGGACAAAGAAACTTGGACAGCTTTAGCAGCAGATCCAGCGTCAGCTTCGGAAACTGTGCAGAGCAATCCTCCAATTCTGAGCAATGCTGCTGTTCCCGGCAATCCTCCAACTCTTCTGAATAAAGGCGCTGTCGGTTCCAAGGTGAAAACGCTACAGGTGCGTTTGGAAATGCAGGGTTACGATCCGGGCCCGATCGACGGCATTTTTGGCGCTCGCACTGCTACGGCTGTCAAGAACTTTCAGCAGTATAAGGGCTTGATGGCTAACGGCATGGTGGACGACACAACCTGGAAGGCGCTGGGCCAAAAGTAAGCGACGAGGAGTGAAAAATACGGAAAATTGCTGTGGCGATAACTCATGATTGAACCCGGTGTCCCAAAATGACCGGGTTTCTCGATGTTGATCGATCGAGCAATTTGGTCATCAGCCTGCGGATTTATCAGTGGGTCGCTTTATTTTATCTAAAATCTAAAATCTAAAATCTAAAATCGGGCGATCGAGCAATTTGGTCATCAGCCTGCGGATTTATCAGTGGGTCGCCTTCTTCAATCTAAAATCTAAAATCTAAAATCTAAAATCGGGCGATCGAGCAATTTGGTCATCAGCCTGCGGATTTATCAGTGGGTCGCCTTCTTCAATCTAAAATCTAAAATCTAAAATCTAAAATCGATTGACCGATCGCTCTGTTGTGTGCTATAGTATTTAAATGTCAAAATGCGGATATGGCGGAATTGGCAGACGCGCCAGATTTAGGTTCTGGTTCCGAGAGGAGTGAAGGTTCAAGTCCTTTTATCCGCATACTATCTAATACTTTATAAATCCAGGGTTTGAGGTTCATGCAACCAAGAATCCCGTTTTTAGCTCATCTTTCGCTGACTCTTGCGAGTAAGGCGGTCGATCAAAACACTCTGTGCGATCGCAATGTTCGAGCATTTGCGTAGCCTTGACTGTGATTTTGTAACTTCTGATGATGCCGATCGGGCGAATCAATGGATTCCCGATCACGAGTAGAATAGTAGATGGCTAAAACAGGAAGTTTAGATATGGGACTTAATGAGTATTTTGATTTCTTAGCACCGGATGATATTCGTATTAAAGGACATCGCATCGGGATTGAGACGGTACTGTATGAGTATATTTATCGGGAACGCACCCCAGAAGAAATTCAGCAACTCTATCCTTCTCTCAGTTTAGCAGAAGTTTATACGACTATTTTGTATTATTTACAAAATCAAGAATCAGTAAGTAGATATTTGCAAGATTGGTTGGAGTGGTCGCATCAGCAGCGAAAAATGCAAGCAGCAAATCCCCATCCTGCAGCAGAAAGATTGCGAAAATTGAAAGCGGAACGGGAAAGGCAAACCGCGATCCAGGGTGCTTGAAGAATGGCACTTAAATATTTGATGGATGAGAATGTTACGCCCATTTATGCTACACAACTTCGCCGGAAACGCAACGAATACCAATACCGAATCATTCATCTCCCCTTAACATAAATTCACACTCCGAGCGCGTTCTAGAGAATGCTTGGCGTTATTACGATCGCCACCACCAAGAAATCGATCGCCTGATTGTTGCTCATCAAACCGATGATTGAAAGCGTGAGGCTGTATTAAGACTGAAATTTTGCGATCGCAATCAGATGATGCGCGGGTGGCCAGAAACCGGGTTTTTGCCCAGAAGACGCCATGCAGCCGTAGAAACCGGAAAAACCCGGTTTCTTGGGTTTTTCTCCGTAACTCCTATTTGTGTACAAGCGATTTGTATCGCCGATTTTTATCTTAACTTTTTCAGTTTCTTCAAGTGCGATCGCCTCAAATTTTCCACCAACTGCCGCAACTGGTTCAAATTACCCGATTCCCCGCCATACTTCCAGCGCACGTAAGCTTGCGAAACTTCATCAATCACCTCAGCTTCATCAGTTGCATGATTACCGCGCATAGCCTCAGCATACTCCAAAGGCGTTTGAGCTTTCTGCTTGGCAAATCCCCTACTCGCCAAATCCTTCAGCATTTCCTGATAAACCCCCTCCACCGGCGGCAACTTCGCCAACCAGCGGCGGTGGCGCCACTTGCGCCACACTTGCCAAATTAACCAGCCAATAAAGCCAAAGGCGATCGCAGCAATCAAGCCAGTAAATAACCCCACCCAGCCCTTAGCAAACTGTCCCAGAAACCAGCCCACAATCAAAGTTATCCAGCCAATTAGAAAACCTATAACTGAATCCAGCCCGCTTCTGAGAGGAGTCGGTAGCCAACCCGCGATCCACTTCCAAAACGATTCGATCGCACTAAAAGTCTGGTTGTCTTCCACCGAAGCCGGAATCAGCGGATAACCGGGAATCGGATTAAAAGCAAACCAGCCATTATTGGGAAAATATACCTCCGTCATCAAGAAAGCATCGGTATTTTTCACAACATAGTAACCAGTAAACGGGTTGAATTCCCCCGTATCGAAACCGCCCACCAGCCGCGCCGGAATCCCGATCAACCTCAGCATAATTGTCAATACCGTCGAAAAGTGGTCTGGATATCCACCTGTAACTTTTTTGCCCTCCTGAGTGTTTTTGTAGCCAAACAGAAAACCCTCGACTAAATCTTCACCTTCTTCTAAGTAAGGCAAAGCTTTTTCTATTTTGTAATTCGGATTTTGCTTTAAATATTGAGCTAAGTACAAAGCTTTTTCGTAAGGAGAGTCGATCGGTCTGTCCGACTGAGATACTCTAGTTCTTGCAGCCAAGATTTCTTCAGTTTTTTCTCGCACCTTCTGGGCAATCTCCGGCGGCACATCCAAATAGAAGTTGCGAATATTTTTCGGGTAATTAGTACCAGTTTTACCCAACAAAGAGCGATCGCGAAAAGGCACATTAGAAATCACCGTATAAGTCACACCCTCTCCCAATTCCGCAGGCGCTCGCAAACCCCCCTCCGCATCAATCGCCACCTCTGGACTCGGAAAATAAAGCTCCCTCGGCTTGTTTAAAGCCGGAATCAAATTCGGCATTGGAGCAACAATAGTATAACTTTGAATCACCTCTTGGAAGCGGGGCGCATTGGGAAAAGGATTGAGATAAAATTGATAAGACCAGCGAGGTCTAGTCAACTTAAAAGCATCCTCGTTGCGAGAAATTTCCCAACCCTGACCGGTGTATTTGTCAAAGCCTAATACCCGCCAAAAACCCGCAGCCTGCGATCGCACACGCATCACCACTTGGGGTTTCATTTCCCCCCGCAAATTTTGATTAATGCGCTGGTTGAAACCGTAATAAAAAGTAGAGTCTACCTCTCCTGGCCCAGAGTCTGGGTTTCTCCCCCTTCCTCCGCCAGTTCCTTTTTCATTTCCCCCTCTAACATACCCCGGATTCAGAATGCTGCGCGAGTCAAACTCCCCCTGATATTCAAGAGGAGCACTCACCGGAAAAGTCCGCAACTGATAGCCAGGGAGGCGCGGCAAAAACGCAAAAATAGTCAGCCCCAACCCGACAGTTATCAGCAGCAGCCAAGCAAAATTCTTTGGGGATAAAGTAGCAGCAAATAGCGACAGGCTTTCATTTTTCCCTTTACCTTGTGCTTTTTCGCCAATGGCTTCTGGCTTCAAAAATCCCAAGCGCGATCGATAATCCAAAACCAAAGTCGGAAGCGCTAAAGCCAAAAACACCAACAACAGCGGCCCAAAAGTCAAGGTTTGGCTGAGAGTCGCTGCTACCCCTAACAAAATTAGCCCGATTACCATCGAATAGCCCAAATCCTTGCGGCGGGGCAAATCGAAACTGTGCAGCACTTGAAGTTGGATTAAAAGTTGCGCCAAAACTAACCGCGTATCATTCAATTCTCCCACCAAGCGGCTAAAAAAAGCGAACAGGGCCACCAGCATTCCAATAGCTATGCAGAACTTAGCAGCTACATTGCGATCGCGGCGGCGGTACCAACTCCAAGTTGCTCCCACAATACTAACAGGCACAGCCCACAGGTTCTGGGCTTCTTCAGCAGCAACGTCAGTAGCCACAATTCCCACAATTACCAACAACTGAACTAGGATTCGCAGCAGTAAAGAATCCTCAATCACCGGCGGAGGCATGGCCTCAATCTGCTCCCACAGCTTACCCAAAACAGGTATATTTCGCAGGTTATCAGTTGTCATGTGCACCCATCCAACTATTTTAGATTTTAGATTTTAGATTTTAGATTCAATCCACAGATAAATCTGGGTTTTACCTAATATCTAAATCTTATT
>NZ_JAUBTI010000124.1:5176-17543 GCF_036702415.1 Microcoleus sp. D3_18a_C4
TTTAGATTTTAGATTTTAGATTTTAGATTCAATCCACAGATAAATCTGGGTTTTACCTAATATCTAAATCTTATTTCTCTGTCCTTAGATTTTAGATTGAATCCACCGATGAATCTGGCGGCTTGAACTAATATCTAATTTTTTTTGCTTTCCACGACGACATAAATCGAGGAATTGCATTGGTTTTTGTGTGAGGTCAAACCACAGAGTAAACACCTACATTATTTACTCTAATTTGAGCTTTCTAGTTGCTATCTTGTCCGGCCCAAATTGGACGAATAGCAAACATCAAAGGTCGGGTCTCGAAGTTTTGGAATCGAACTTCTAGGGCATAAGTCTTGTTAGGTTGCGGGTCAAACAACTCCACACTTAAATGCCCGGAATTCGGCCGATGTGCTGTTGCTTCGGCATCTCCTCCCTTGAGTTCCAAACTTCCTGCCCCCGGAAATTGGCACTCAACTCTTAAACACGGCATTGGCTGTTCTCTGTTGGGGTTCGACAGGTATTGAGCCTCCAGAGTCAGCGAACCCAAAGCAGTAAGCCACTCTCGCGAAATCGGCGGCTGATTCACATGACAATCGAGAGTTAGAGACTCAATGATTTCCTTGGCGGCCAACAGCGACAGCACCATTTGTTGATCGGTACTCGCCACTTCGTAATTCGGGAAATCTTCTAAATCTAGAAGTCCCCGTAAAGAACCTCGGAGCACTAAACCAGCTAACTCGTTGAGTTCCTGAGACTGGCCCGGAAATAAGCCATCTACAGCGCGAACTAACTTCGATCCTTGCCGCAGCGACGACATTACCAGTTCCTGACAAGGTTCTAGCAGTTGAGCAAAAACCCCTTGGGCGATCGGAATTGGCAGGCGGCCCCACCTGATATTTTGTAGTTGGGGAGTCCAGATGTGTAGGGGGGGAACCCATTGCGGGGCTACCTCGTCTGGGTAATCGTGGTCGTAGCTTTTGAATTCTGTTTCCCAGGGGAACAGCGGCGGGTTAGATTCAATTTCGGCTCTAAGCCTTTGTTTTAACAAGGTCTGAAAACGGTCTTGCACGGTCGGTATTTCTCCAATTGTCAGCGGTTGTGCGGGTGCATTGTGGTGCCCCCCCACTTGATAGTCCAGCGGGTCTGGTTCGTCCCATTCCCAGTATTCCACCCCGGAATTGTCTTCTGTGTCGCCCCACTCTTGTGAGCGAGGGGATGGATTGAGGTTTTCCTCATCTTCGCTAGAGGCATTCGCGATCGGCGCCTGCAATATCCAGTCTAAAAAATGGCGATCGAAAGCCTCTGCATCCCTGTTCGTTTCGTTATTCATCACTAGATGCCCCTTCTCCGGAATCTGAACGATTTCGCAATTCCCACGCAAGTTCCAGCAATTTAAACCACCGCTTCTGTACCTGGGCTACCGTGCTGCCGAGGGTTTGCGCGATCGCTGACTCTGACAGACCCTGTTGTTTCAACTTTAGCAAACGCTGTCCCTCTGGGCCAATTTGCTCGCCAAAAGCCTGCCACTGAGAAGGCAGCAAACCCAGATTTTGATCGAGGTCTGCTTCCAGCCACTGGTGAACGAGTTCCCAGCGGTGCGACATGGCGAACCTGAGCAAATGGTACTTGAAGCGCTGCTGTAAATAATCTCTTTGGCGGGGAGTTATGCCCAAAAGCGACTCTATTTCATTAGTCGGTAAGTCTTGCAAGCGCAGCACGAAGTAATCGGCGCAGTCTTGTTGATTACGCTCTTTCAAGTAAGCCACTAATTCGTCAATCACCTTTTGCCGCAGAGATTCTGACTCGTCGCCTAGGGGACGAATTGCCGCCGAACCCTGTCCGGCCATCGCTTCCCGCACCGAGTGCACCGAGGTGTCGTTCCAAGTTTGGTCGGAATCTGAAGCCCCTCCGTCGGCGGCTTGTTCCATATCTACCGAGGTTTCTTTGGGCTGCTGCTGGGAAAAGGTTTGGGCCCGTAAAATAATTAGTTGCTGGCTGCGGTTCCGAGGTAAAGGAATGCGCCGCTTGCCGAAGCGCTCTACAAAGGCCATGTACTCTGCTAGTTCTAAGCGAGTGCGGGGACTGTAGGTGGGTGGTAGTTGGGTTTCGCGCCGGAATGCCTTTAAAGCTTCGAGATAAAATCCTTGCAAAAAATCTTTGATCAGTTCTACTCGCGCCTGATAGCTAGACTGCACCTGCGGAGGAGTGATGTAGCGATAGACGATCGCGCTGAGGGTACTGTGCAATTCTACTCGCCCGGGCCCGGAGCCTAAATTGTAATAGTGGAGGCATTGTTGCAAGCGGTGCTGAGCGAGGCTCTGGGCTGAACCTTCTATATCTCCAGAGGCCTGAATCCGCTGGCTTTCAGTGCATATCCTGTTGACTTCTGCTGCGAGTCGCCCTGCTACATCTTGGCAGTTGTGCTCAGACGCGCGAGTGGACTTTTTGAGTTCGTCTAACAGCCGTTCAAATATGGTTTCCACGCTCTGGCAGATTTCCCGCATGATGGTTTACAGCTAACATTGACATCCACCCCGGCGTAAACGCACGGGGATTCCTAAGACTCACGACTTAGGTTTCTGCTTCCGTCCCTGACGGGGATTTCGCACCAGCCTTAACAGATTTACTCTGTTCTGGTCTTACGGTCGCTCCACAGACTGACACGGCAAGCCCTGCCGCCAAAATATTTTTTGCCGCATTAATATCTCGGTCATGGTGAGTGTCGCAATTAGGACAATCCCATTCCCGGATATTTAACGGCATCTTGTCAACGATGTGTCCGCAATTGCCACACCGTTTAGAACTCGGAAACCAGCGATCGATCTTAATTAAAGTACGGCTGTACCACTTACACTTGTATTCAAGTTGTCCGACTAATTCCCCCCAACTTGCATCACTTATAGAAGCGGCAAGTTTG
This sequence comes from Microcoleus sp. D3_18a_C4, assembly GCF_036702415.1. Taxonomy (NCBI): domain Bacteria; kingdom Bacillati; phylum Cyanobacteriota; class Cyanophyceae; order Oscillatoriales; family Microcoleaceae; genus Microcoleus; species Microcoleus sp. D3_18a_C4. The sequence continues at coordinate 8,079 of NZ_JAUBTI010000124.1, forward strand.
GGATTTTTAACCATATTCTTCACAGCTAAGTCTTCTACGGCGATGGTTTGGTTTTCACACACCAACCGCGTTGTTAACTTGTGAAGACTATCTTTTCTTGCATCAGTGATTTCTTGATGCACTTTCGCTACTTTAAGCCGTGCTTTGTGACGGTTGTTTGACCCTTTTTGCTTGCGACTTAAAGATTTTTGCGCTTTTCTAAGTTTGCGATATTTTGCCTTGAATCCTTTGGGATTGGCAATCTTTTCGCCAGTGCTTAGAGTGAGCAAGCTTGTAACTCCCAGGTCGATACCAACTTGACTGCCTGACTGAGGTAATGCTTCAATTTCAACATTCACCAACAGAGAAACTGACCACCTACCTGATGGTGCAAGCTTCACGCTTAAGGTTGATGGTCGGCAACCATCAGGTAGTGTCCGGCTCCAACGAATTGGTAACGCTTGTGTGCTTTTTGCTAGGTAGACTTGTCCATCTCTGAACTTAAATGCTGACTTGGTAAATTCTGCACTACCACCATTGCGTTTCTTTTTGAAGTTAGGATATTTTGCCCGCCCATCAAAAAAGTTGGTATAAGCCGTTTGTAAATGTCTCAAACATTGCTGCAATGGCACACAGCTAACTTCATTGAGAAAATTCAACTCTTCTGTTTTCTTCCATTCGGTTAACATTGAAGAAGTCTCAGCATAGCCTACCCGTTTCTGTTCTTCGTACCAAGCTTCAGTTCTTATGGCTAAAGCACGGTTGTAGACCAAACGAACACAACCCAAAGTACGTCGCAACAAACTTTCTTGTTCCGGCGTTGGGTAGAATCGATAGCTGAAGGCTTTTAGTGTCATACTTATTTTAAGTACACCATTTCACATACTAGCACGTCTTGGGTGAAATGGTAGGTATTAACAAAAATTCATGTAAAGCCGTCCTAGAAGGACGGGGTTTCAAACCCAAATTTCTGATGAAAGTAGCACAGTTAGTAAAAGTATGGATCAATCTTTCCTACGGCTACTTTAGCCCGTATTCCCCACATAGGAAAAACTGTAATGCCCTCGATCTCCTCCTCGCTGCAAACGCTGAGGACTGCTTTTTTTTAATCTCTCCTGACACGCCATCCGCCAAAAACCAGGTTTCAACAATTGTCACTGCAACGATGGTTCATCAGAGGGTCTGGTTTGACAAAGCCTTCATGCACCTGCGGGCCCAAAACGCGGCACTGCGGTTGATACCTTCGGCAAGCGTGCTGTGGTGGTCACAGCAGCAAGTATTCCTGAAGGTGAAACGAGCACACAACTTCTCCCGGCCGTCTACCAGATGGGACAAAGGGTTTCATGGCTGTATTCGATCGGGGTCTTCCGCCACTTTTGTCATAAAGTTTCGACGGATCTCGCCCGTCTGTTTCTTTGCAGCATCCTTCAACGTCGATTTAACGGTTTGAGTCAATATCATTTCTAGCATCCCAATTACACAGGTCAGAACCGCTCATGTCCGAAAATCAGTTTCCTAGCCTTCTAGGATAACTGGGGTTATATTTAATTGCAAGTCCCTTATGCCGTCATTTAAACCCGCCCGCACAATTAAGGGTGTGTGATGTTCGTTAACTTCGGCATAAATTCCTTGATTTTTACTAACAATCAGAGTACAGCCTTTTTATATAGCGGGATTGAGCGGGCGATCGCCTGCCGCCCAATCGCTGTGTTCGCCAAACAAAGGCCGTCCGGAACAATAAGTTTCATAGCATCTATCTAAGGGTATCTATATTGCGATTAATTTAACCGGAAATGCAGATATTTTACTAAAGTGCGATCGTCTTCGATCGTCCTCTGGGTTGATGTAAGTTGCTGGCGTAATTTGTTCTAATAAATGTAAAGTTAGAGTTGAAGGAAAAATTTTCAATGCGTAAGTTAAACATAGGCTTATCGGACGAGCAGCGTGCAGGCGTTATCGAACTATTGAATCACGACTTGGCAGATGCTTATCTGCTGTTAATCAAAACCAAAAAGTATCACTGGGATGTAGTGGGCCCGCAGTTTCGATCGCTCCACCAGTTGTGGGAAGAACACTATCAGGCGTTAACACTAAATATCGATGCTATGGCCGAACGGGTGAGAACTTTAGGTGGCTATCCAATTGGTACTGCTGAGGGTTTCCTGAAGTATGGCTCGATTAAAGAACATATCGGCGATTTGCCTTTGGCTACGGAAATGGTATCGCGTTTAGTTGACGACCACGAACTGATTATTCGCAATCTCCGCAAACACGTCGAACAGTGCGGTGAAGAGTTTAAGGATGACGGAACCGCAGACTTTTTGACTGGTTTGATGGAACAGCACGAACAAATGGCTTGGATGTTGCGCTCGTTTATTGAAGGGGAATCCCTTTCGCCAGACGGTCAGCAGCCGAAAGCTCAAACTGCTACAGCTTCTCACGCTTAGAGAGATTAAGTAGAAGGAAGAAGGAAGTTCGGCAACGGATTCGCAAGGGCGGATGTAACGGATGTCAGTTCGATGGAAGTCGGAAGAAGGAAGAAGGAAGAATGGAAAATTAAAATTCTTTTATTTAACCCTTTTTCCTGGTTCTTGACAGACCAACCAGGCAGAATTAAACGCCCTCTAGCTTCCTCAAAAACCCGGTTTCTTCAAAAAACCGGGTTTTTCAATGTTGGGTTTATGTAGATTTTCGATTTCCTAAACTATTGAATCGCATTCTTTCGTCTACCTTCGACGGCAAAATTCAGTGAACTTTCCTTCGCGTCTCAATCCTAGCAAGTGTCGTCCTTTCACTCGATTCTGATGCTTGTTTTAACTCTAACCCTGATCCAGTTGGCGGTGGAAGTATTATTTTTAATATACTTTCTATTGACAGCACATACAAATTATGGCGTAAAAGAGTCATCAATGAATCTTATGGAAAAACTCGATCTAGCCAGAATAATGTACTGGGATGCTTGCCGTTACGGTTGCTTTTAACGGCTAAATTGTATATATAAAAACTGCTGTTAGACCAGCGATAAATATTGGCAGGAATTTCGGGATGTTGCTGCCGGACATCTGCCATAATTAGAGAGTGAGATTTTGCCATTGCTGCATAGTTGCTAGACATACTGCTGGAAATCTGTCGGTAGCCAACTAAAAATTCTGGCACTACTTTAAATTGATAATGCTCAGCGATGCGGAGAAAAAGTTCCAAGTCTTCGCAGCCTTGGGCGTTTTCGGCTTTCAATTGGCAATTGTAACCGCCGACTCTCTCGAAACAAATACGGCGGATCAGAGATGAGCTAGCATTACCCATAAAATATTTATAAACTAAAGCTTTGTATACTTCTCCTTCGATAGTGGAGTTGTAAAATCCCCCTGTGAATAAGTCTTTTTCGTTGATATCAAGTTACCAGGAATAGACAACTCCTACGGATGGTTCTGATTTAATTAAGCATTCGACTTGTTTTTCTAGGTTTTGCGGATACCAAATATCGTCGGCATCGATGGGAGCAATATATTCGCCTTTGGATTTTTCTATTGCTAGGTTGCGAGCGACGGCGACGCCGGCATTTGACTGTTGGAATAAGCTGACTCGGCTATCTTTTTGAGCAAAAGATTGGAGGATTTCGGCAGTTGTATCTGTAGAGCCGTCGTCAACTACTAAAACTTCTATGTTTTGATAAGTTTGAGATAAGACCGACTCTAATGTTCTAGCAATAAAAGTTTCAGCGTTGAAAGCTGGTATGATGACTGAAACTAATGGCTGATTTAAATTGTTTTGGGAGGTGTTCATGTAATATAAAAACTTGTTTATGTAAAAGTTTTGGCTCAAAGGGAGCTAGCTAAGGGTATGTTAGCAAATTACAAAAGCTCGATCGTACAGCGTCGGAAATTTTAAGACCTATATTTAAAATATATTGCCAAAAGTCATAAAGTGTGAATTAAGTCCGCAGTCGCGATCGAGACTTGGTGCAGGAGTCACTCACGGATGAGGTCTGTACAAGAAATTGTACCGCGCCAGTCTTGACAGTTCGCGGGTATCCGTATAAACGATGTTTGATTTTATACGGTGTGCCTACTTATAAAATCAAAGTCTTGTGCATTGCAACAGAGCCACACCAAAATGCTGCTGGGGCTTTTTCCCAACTTTACACAAACAATGATATATTTAAAGATTTTGTAAAGCTGTTGTCTGCATCAGGTCAGTCTCAGCAAGATATGGCGTAAAATAGAGCTAAGAATGGGGAAAATCAAATCGAGAATACCAGCAAAAAATCTAGTTGAAGACAAACAGAAATCGAGTTATAAATAAAAAAGTAGAGCTGATTTTACCCTTCGTAAAGTAGCACCAATAAAATTCCAGCAAATTTTCGACCCTGCAATTTAAACAATTTAGGTAATGATTTCTACCGCCGACCCCACTGTATCCGTTATTATCCCAGTCCACAACGGGGGCGCTTACTTCCGCACCTGTTTGTCAAAACTGGCTCAAACTGTGCCCAGGCCGATCGAGATTATTGTAGTAGCAGATGGCGAAAGCGACGGTTCCTGGCGTCTGGCCAAGGAATTCGGCGCCAAAGTCATCAGGATTCCAGAATGCGGGGGCCCAGCGCGGGCAAGGAATTTGGGTGCCCAAGCTGCAAAGGGAGATATTCTGTTTTTTGTGGATGCTGATGTCGCTGTTTGTCCAGAAGCTGTGGGCTATGCGATATCGGTGTTCAAAAATAATCCCTACTTAGCTGCTTTCATTGGCTCTTACGACGATGATCCTGGAGATCCTGATTTTCTATCGCAGTACAGGAACTTGCTGCACCACTACGTGCACCAAACAGGTAACGAAGAAGCTTCGACTTTTTGGGGCGCTTGCGGAGTGATTCGCCGGGAAATTTTTTTGCAGATGGGCGGCTTTAATGAAAGTTACCGCCAAGCTTCGATCGAAGATATTGAGTTCGGCTACCGTTTGAAACAAGCAGGTTATAACATTCGGCTGTGCAAAACATTGCAGGTGAAGCATTTAAAGCGGTGGAAACCTATGGGGATGGTGAAAGCTGACTTTTTCTACCGAGCACTGCCTTGGACAGAACTGATTTGGCGCGATCGCCAATTGAATAACGACCTCAACTTGCAAGTTTCAAACCGCATCAGCGTGATTTTAACTTATGCAGTCCTGCTGGCAACTTTGGGAACCTGCTGGTCGGTGAGCTTTCTGCTACTGGCTGGTTTGCTGGCAATACCGCTGGTAGCAATTAATGCACCGCTTTACCGATTTTTTTACCGTAAACACGGTATCCTATTTGCCCTGAAAACTATTCCGTGGCACTGGCTTTTCTACTTTTACAGCGGACTGGCATTCGCGATCGGCACGGGTCGCTACTTGTACCAAAAAAAGCCTGTGACTGGCAAAGTTAGTTTGCCGGTATCCGCTCAATAAATCAAGGCAACTTGTGCTTAAACCTCATCTCGCTCGATCGTTTCTCAGGGTATTCACGGGTGCATCTATCACTGTGACAAGTTATAAATAACTGTATAGTTTGGATAAAAAAGCTGGAGGTAGGCTGAGTGAAACATTATCCGGTTGCGATCGTCGGTGCAGGCCCTGCGGGCTTGACTGCTGCCTACGAGCTAGTCAAGCAAGGCATCATCCCTGTTGTACTAGAAAAAGGTGATAAAGTTGGGGGAATAGCTCGCACAGAAACCTACAAAGGCTATCGTTTCGACATTGGCGGCCACCGCTTTTATACTAAAGTTGAAGCCGTGCAGCAGTTGTGGCAAGAGGTACTGGGAAATGAGTTTATTAAAGTGCCGCGATTGTCGCGAATTTTTTATCGAGGTAAATTTTTCAACTATCCGATCAGTGCCTTCAATACTCTCTTTAATTTGGGCATAATTGAGAGTACGCTGATTATTTTGAGTTATCTGAAAGTGAGAATTTGGCCACTTCGGGAAGAAAAAACTTTTGAACAATGGGTGATCAATCGTTTTGGCGAACGCTTGTATAAAACATTTTTTAAGACTTACACTGAAAAAGTTTGGGGCATTCCTTGTTCGGAAATTCAAGCAGATTGGGCGGCGCAGCGGATTAAAGGATTGTCGCTGACGACAGCAATTATTAATGCTTTGTTTGGCAGCAACGACACTAAAACATTAATCAAAGAGTTTGATTATCCGGCTTTGGGGCCGGGGATGATGTGGGAAAAGTTCGCGGAAGCTGTGGAGAATAAAGACGGCAAGGTTTATCTCGATACTAAAGTGATTAGCTTTGAGCGTGAAGGTAATAAGATTAAAAGTATTACTGCGGAGCAAAACGGAGAATTAGTTCAATATTCTGCTGATAATTTCATTACGAGTATGCCGATATCGGCGCTGGTAGCACGAATGAAACCGCAGCCCCCCGAAGAGGTATTGCACGCCGCGCGATCGCTCAAATATCGAGATTTTTTGATTGTAGCGCTGATTGTCGATCGCAAGGATTTGTTTCCTGACAACTGGATTTACATTCACTCTCCCGAAGTCAAAGTTGGACGAATTCAAAACTTTAAGAATTGGAGCGCCGCTTTAGTTCCCGATGCCAGCAAAAGTTGTTTAGGAATGGAATATTTCTGTAGCGTAGGCGACGAGATTTGGGAAATGTCGGACGCGGAACTTATCGAATTAGCAACTCGCGAGTTGGTTGGTTTGGGGTTAGCAACAACTGCTGAGGTGCAAGATGGAGTTGTCATACGGCAACTTAAAGCTTATCCAGTTTATGATGGGGAATATCGAGGACACTTGCAGGTACTTGAAGGTTTTTTGAAGGGATTTGAGAATTTGCAGACGATCGGGCGAAACGGTATGCACCGATACAACAACCAAGACCATTCCATGCTGACGGGGATACTGGCAGTGAGAAATATTCTCGGCGAAAAGCACGATTTGTGGGATGTGAATACTGAGCGATCGTACTATGAAGATTTTAGTGTCGATCGCTCAAAGGACAAAAAGGATTCGGATTTGATTTCACAGTCAATATAGCCAGCCGACGGGATAGGGATTGCCATGAAAAAAGCGAACCTGCCAAACTTAATCGGCTTCGCAGCAAGCATCTTCGTGCTCCTGCTTTCAGTGCAGTGGTTTGTCCCTATCCAACTCGACTTAATCGAAGCGATAGCCGCGATCGCTTCTGCTTGGAGCGTTTGGCTGCTTGCTAAAAACAATCCCCTAGGCTGGTGGATCGGCTTAATCGGAGTTATCGCCTACGCTGCGGTGTTTTATCAAGTTAAACTTTACGGCGAAGTTGCGATTCAATTCTTCTATTTAATCACGAGCTTGCAAGCAATTTATATTTGGCTGCGGGGCGGCGAAAACAGCACAGAAAAACCTGTATCTCGCATTCCACAACGCTGGCTCATCCTCACCGCAGTCTTACTTACAGTTGGCGTATTTGGCTTGCGAACAGTATTAGTATCTTTGGGCGGTGCAGCACCATTTTGGGACGCCCTGACCACCATCTTAAGCGCGATCGCCCAGTTGTACCTGATGGAACGCTATCTCGAAAGCTGGTATTTGTGGATTGTTGCAGACACGATTTACGTTCCCTTGTATGCCTCGCGCGGGCTATATCTGACGAGTATTTTGTACGCGATATTTTGCTTAATGGCAATTTACGGACTGCAAAATTTTCAGCGGATTTACTCGGAACAAAAGTTAAAACAGCAGCAATCTTTATGATACTCGGTGTTACTGTAGGCAAATTTTACCCCTTCCACAAAGGACACGACTACTTAATTCGAGAAGCTAAAAAAAAGGTTGACCGTTTAATCGTTCTCGCCTGTTACAAGACAAATCAAGCAGTTGCAGGAAGCGTTAGAGCCGACTGGATTCGGTTTTTGCATCCCGACGCAGAAGTTATCGAAGTGCTCGACGATTTGCCGGAAGCCCCCGAACCTTGGGCTCAGAGGACTCTTGAGGTGCTTTCCGGGCGAAAACCCGATATCGCTTTTACTTGCGAAGATTACGGCGAACCTTGGGCAAAACTGATGGGAGCTCAACACTGTGCAGTCGATCGCGAACGGCTCAAATTCCCGATTTCTGGAACGCAATTGCGATCGCACCTAGCCGAACACTGGCAAATGCTGACTCCCCCAGCCAAAGCCTACTTTGCCAAACGAGTCTGCGTGCTGGGTGTAGAATCGAGCGGCACAACTACCCTGGCGCGATCGCTCGCACAGCACTATCAAACTGCTTGGGTTCCCGAATACGGCAGGTGTTACTGGGAAGGCAGGCAATATTCGCCCGAACCTGAAATTTGGGACAGCTATGAATTTGTAGAAATTGCCAAGAAACAAGCTGCTATAGAAGACGATATTGCTACTCGCGCTAACAAAGTCGTTATTTGCGATACAGACCCTTTAGCTACTTGTATTTGGCACAAACGTTACGTTGGTTCCGAACACCCGACGGTCGAGCAAATTGCAGACAGCCGCCGCTACGATTTGTATATTTTGACTCAGCCAGATTTCGGGTTTGTTCAGGATGGAACGCGAGAAAGCGAACATTTACGAATGACTATGCACCAGCAGTTTGTTGAGGTTCTTCAGAATAAAGGAAAGCGGTATATTACTGTCACAGGAACGCACGAGGTGCGAATGTCGGAGGCAATTGAGGCGATCGATTCAGTGTTGGTGTTTGAACCGTTAAAGGAGCTAGAGAATTAGGAATAACTGAAGTGCGAGCGCCCCGGTTTTATTTGCGGGCGATCGCTCTTTTGAAATATCTCTTGCTTCTCTAGATATCTATTAGAATAGTCGAACTAGGCGGTTAAAAGGATTGCAGGGAAACGACTCATGAAACTCACGGATTTGCCCCAAGATGTTCTCGATGATTTATGTCAGGATCGACAGTGGCGATTAGATATCGATCCAGGATTTGACAGCAAACACGAATTTTGGATGGCGTGGCATCATTTTCTGAAGTTACCGGAGCAATCCTACTTTGAGAGATCCGAAGATAGTCTGGCAGATTTTCTCACAGTTGAAGAGTATAACCTGCTGCTGCCAGTGCCACGATCGCACCATGCCAGCATCCATCCCATTCGATTGATTCCGAGTGCTGACCAACAGACACTCACCCTGTTTCTTCAGGACTCTTACCATCGTGATTGGTTCACAAAGCCCAGCGATGCCCGTTATGGATTTCTGGCGATCTGCGATCGCTACCAGAAGTTTGGTTGCGATTTCTATCTTGCCAGCTATTATCATTTTTCTTATCTCATCGGAAAGGATTACGAAGTGGCTGTAGGGATTCTTACTCAAAAATTAGGTCAGCTACCGCAGTTGATGTCCGATTGAATGATATCGATTAAGATTAGTTTGTAGTGAGGATTTTAGTCATTCGATCCTGCGGACTAAAGTCCTCGCTACAAACCGGAGCGATCGCCCTCAAGCGCTAAGGAATGAGAATTAAATAACTTCCACAAGTTTGTGGGATGGGCGTCCCGCCCGTCCTTTTTGGACGGGCG
>NZ_JAUBTI010000125.1:0-17458 GCF_036702415.1 Microcoleus sp. D3_18a_C4
TATCAATTACGCACTTGATTTAGCTAAACACTTGATCTTATCATGTTTTAGGTTGAAATTAAGATGCGTTTACCCTGGTGACGCCCCGATATTCAGTGAGCCGATTAAACTGGACTTCCCCCATAAAAATGTACTAACAGTCCTCAAACTCTTACTCTACAAAGGATGCAACTGTGGATCGGAAAATTGGTACCCATTTATAAGCAATAGCTGACGCAGGCGATCGCCCTCAATTGTTGTAGATTCAATATAATTGCCGATCGCAAACATATATCAATCATCTACATGGGTACAAAATTTTTTTACTCAACAATTGAAACCTTTGTGATGACAATATTTTGAGCCTGTGTAAGTATATTTCCAGGGGGAAGTTCAAATTTAAGTAAGCCCAGCTAAAAAAACAGAATATCCAGAACCACGACTTCTTTAAGGGCTGCGACGATATAAAAGAAGAGCATTTTACGTTTAATTAGAGCGACTTACTTATCCCAAAAAAGAACGATCGCCCGACATCCACCCAAACAAACCCTACCTAACTAAAGCCACCGCCGACTTTGGAACCTGAGAATGCTCCACCCGGAACACATTCGCGCTCAGATTAGCAACAACTTGTTTTCCCTGCTGCGTCAGTTCCAAATAGCCGATCGCATCCTTCACATACCGATAAACCACATTCCAATAAAACTTCGGATAACCATCCCGCAACTCCCCCGGATTTTGATAGCCCAAAACCAGATTCTGCCCAGTCTCCTCAAACTCGTAAAACAGCGCCGCAATCTTTTGCAAATATCGCGGATCGCTCAACTGACCAATTAAATCGGCAGCGCGAACTAAACCCGGATAATTTACCGTATCTTGATAATCTTCATCTTTAGGAACCGGGAAACGAGTCAGCTCAATATTACGTTTAACCAGCTCAGCATCAATCAGTTTGTGACCGCCAAAACGCTCGTCAATAAACATTTTTCCGCGATCCACATGATAATTCATCAAACTAGCATCCGTCGCCCCCGGAGGCAGCGTTAATTTCAGGTCGCCTATTCCCGTCGCATACAGCCCCAAATCTGTTCTATCTTGCCGGCAAACACCTTTAACATACCCGATATCGTGACATAGCAAAGCAATGTGAAAGTGCAGCCAATCTTCGCAGGAAACACCCCCTTCGCGGATGTGCTTCCCACCCAGAATTGCTTGTCCCACCAAGGTTACTAAAATAGTGTGTTCGACATTATGGTAAAGAGCATCGCTATTAGCAATATTTTCTAAAGCCATACTCGCCACCCAAGCAATAATCTCTCCATAGTCAGATTTAAACCCGCCGTAAGTGTGGCGGTAGCCTTCAATCAGTCGATTGACAAAAGCCTTAATCAGCAGTTCAGTTGCGTTAAACATATTCACTTCCCCGATCCCACCTAGATTATTAAATTATTTTTATAGTTATTGTTTTTGCTGCTACCGTTTGATGTTATTTTTGGCTGAAGCGCCACGATGGATACCCACTCCTATCGAGAGGCATCCCTTGATATTATCAACAATTATGGCTTAAATTATGGCTCTCGCAACTACCAGAGCGACAGACCCCATAAATAATTGAGCTCAATGGGCGATCGAGGTATGACACCCCTCAATCAGTAGTACAGAGTTACATCTTCGCCGCATACCTCAGTCGATTTTAGATTTTGGATTTACTCCACAGATACATCTGGGATTTGGAACTAGGATCTACAATTTTGGGTTGCTCACTACTCTTGTCGGAAACTTGTATCTGTTTTGGCTGACCCCGCCCACAAACGAGAGCGAGCGAAAGCTTAACCCCATTAATTCCTCATACACAGGATTAAGCTTGCACATAGGCGGTATGTGGAAAAAATGGTGTCCCAATAACTAGATATATCTCTCACAATGACCGAAAGCATCCAGGATACAAGCCCCCGGATTCATCCCTGGAGAAATAAAAAACCTGTATCCGATAAAGGAGCCCCCGAATTTATCCGTGGGGTCAATGCTTCAATTCTTTAATCTAAAATCTAAAATCTAAAATCTAAAATCGATTGACACCCTACGGGTATAAGTTGGCACACCACTGAGTTACTGGTGGCTCTCCCACTGCAATGCTATCGAGCCACTGTCGCACGGGTTGCACGAGGATCTCGCAAAAAGTTAAGTCTTTGCACTGATTTTCCGGGAAAATACTTGTAGTCAAGTTCATGATGGATCTCAGTAATCATTACTAACAAAAACTTATGAATCACCCGACTTAATCATCAACCAAACCCACTATTACGCCGGTGACGGGAAGAAGTTTTACGGGTGGCACTCGTCGCCCCCAAATGTGATGCGAAGAGCTAGCATTGGTGATTTAAAACTCGCTCAAGTGTGAGACAGATCACCCCCCCTGTTCCCTACAGAATGTATATTTAGATAGATGGCAAGAAAATAAGACAGAATAACTTGCAAGCCGCCGTCGCAGCTTCCCCCTCCCATCATCTGCGATATATTACTCTGTATACTTACTAATATAAGGTTTCAGGCAATGATTAAACAAAAACATAAATATGCCGACCTTGCTCAACTCCCCCACACTGATACCGTGTTCCAAAAACTCCCTGTAGAAGTTAAAGATTGGGCAGAAAGCTTGCCTTGGAACCAACGGCGCTATGTCCTGTCCCTCTGCTACATATTGTGTGCATCTACTCCCGACTTGCAAGCAGAATTTTTAGATGATTATACAGCCGACGGTTTAGTCTCAAAAATGTTTGAAGATGTAGATACTCTACACCGAGTCAAAGAGTATTTAATCAGGTTTCGAGTCAAAAAACAATTAAACGAATCAGATTTAAGAAGCTACATCAAACAATTTTATATCCACTCAGCTCAACAATCGCGCCGAGAAACTGACCAATATTTAGAATCGGCACTCCGCTTCGTCTTGAGTACAGAAGAACGCAATAATGTTTTTAACTACATTTTGGGCTTTGAATTTATTAAAATTGTGTTTCAAATGAGCTGGTTGCAACACGAAAGATTAGCGAGACTCCAAAAAAATCAGTCGCAGTTTATTGAAACCTATATCAAGCCGATTCAACACGCACACAGAATTAATGGCATAATTCTACCGAAAGATGAGAGAATCTTTTTTGCCAGACGCACCTATTACGTTCAACTGCCTAACATTTCCTACAGAAAGCTGATTGAGTTAGTCATGGCAACTTTTACTACAGAAATGGTGAGTAATTGCGGATTTTCTATCAGCCGCCACTCTCAAGCTCTGCGTTTTGACTGCGATTACATTTACGATCCAGAACCAGAAGAAGAAAGATTTCCTACTGACTTGCAATTTATTCATTAACTGTACGCAGTAAGGTGTACCATACATTGCTTTTTTCTCTTTACTGTTAGTTTCGCGTGGGACAGAGGAGAGTTTTTGAAGCATGGGACTTCTAGTCGGTAAGTTACAACCGAATTTTGCAGCCGGATTTGATATAAAAGATGATATCTTTATCACTTAACCTTCCGATTGCATTTCTTCAATGTCAAACCAGCTAACTATCACTCCCGCTAGCGGAATAGCCAGAAATATTCCTAAAAGTCCTGCTGCTCTCGCGCCTACTAACAGTGCAAAAAATACCACTACCGGATTGAGGTTAAGGGAATTTTGCATGAGTCTCGGATGAATAAAGTTGTCTTGAATTTGCTGCAAAACAATGCAAGCTGCCAATACTTTTAAAGCTAGCCACACATTTTGAGACAATACAATAAAACAAACTAAGCTAATTCCCAGCGTCGCTCCGATCCCTGGAACTAAATCAAACAATCCGATAATAAAGGCTAAAATCAAGGGGAATTTCACATCTAACAGCAGGAAAATTAAAAAACTTGCTGTTGTCAAAAATAACATTAACAGGATTTGTGCCTGAAAAAATCCTAAAAAGTTTTTCTCTATTGTTATACTTAAACGCCTGTGCAGGTGTCTGGGTATAAATTTGAGAACTAACAGCCACAGCCTCTCTCCATCAAGTAACATGAAAGAAGCCACTACCATAATTAATATTAAATTCAATAAATTGGTTAAAAATACTTGTAAAAAAGCAATACTCGATACAACTCCAGCCAAAGCTTGATTTCGCAGTTGTTCCTCAATAACTCGCAGGTTAACTTGCAGGTTTCTCGCCCGCAGGAATGCTTCGAGGCGCTCGGACAGAGGCGCTAAAGCATTCACAAATTCAGTCATGCTGTCAATTAATTGCTGTCCTTGAGATAAAAGAGTGACGCCTACGGTGACGGTGAGACCGCCAAAAACTAAAATGGTGAGCAGGACAACGAAGGCGACAGCTAAACTTCGCGGTAAAAATCTCTGGAGAGTTCGCACCGGATAGTTGAGCAAAAAAGCCACGAGTGCAGCAATCGTGAAAACCGCGACTGCTGTTTCAAAGTAAGCTAAAAGTTGCAGTCCAGCCCAACCTGAAGCAAATAAAAGCAAAAACCGGACTAAGGCTAAATTGCTTAGCATATTCCAAAAATTGGGAGGGGTTCTTTCTTGCTCTTTCACAGGGATTTTTAGGGGTTATTATTATAGCTCAAAAATATTGCAGAGCCCTCTTTTAGAATGGCACCCAAGATATATCTGTGGCTATCCCTCTCAAGACAGAAAACAGATGTCGAAGGAATAAGGAAGAGGGGAGAAGGAAGAAGCTAGAAGGAAGGAAGGCAGTAGGCAGTGCTTTCTAACTTCTGTCTGAGGGAGGGGTGGGTTCTATTTACCATAAGTTCGCTCGCCGAATCAAACACAAGCGCGATCGAACAAACCGCCAAACAGCCTTTTTGACTCTAAAACCGCCTCGGAAACTCTTTGCGAGGGGAGTATTGGTCGTGGCAGGCCCCCAACTAGGAAACAAACGCCCAAACTAGCGGACGCCGAAAAACCCGGTTTCAGTGCCAGTGGCGAAAAATTTCAACTCTGCCCCGTGGAAAATAGTATTGTAAAACTTCATTAAACTTTTAAGCATTAATAAACAATAGTAGTATCATACAGTCAGAGAAATCAAGAATGTTGCGAGCGTTAAGAATGGAAAATCCAAATGCAGCTAACAGAGCGACACATCATTAAATCTACGGAACACCGTTTTGCTGAAATTGATGAATTAGCTTTTCAATCCAAAAATCTCTACAATGCCGCCAATTACGTCATTCGTCAGAGTTTTGTTTATGGATGGGGCCACATCAATTACAACGAGATGAACCGTTTGATGAAATCTCATCAAGCATACAAGGCAATGCCCGCCAAGGTTAGTCAACAAATCTTGATGGTATTGGACAAGAATTGGAAATCCTTTTTTGAAGCAGTCAAAGCTTACAAAATTGATTCCTCTAAATTCACGGGTCGTCCGAAGCTACCGAAATATAAGGATAAGACCAAGGGTCGTAATATTCTTGTCTATACGATTCAGGCGATGAGCAGCAAGCAATTGAAAAAAGGAATTATCAAGCTTTCGGGTACGGAAATATTGATAAAGACCCAAGTAAATCCCGCTAAAATTTGCCAAGTTAGGCTGGTTCCCAAATGTGATTCCTATGTGATTGAGGTGATTTATGATGAACCGGCGTCCACCGCCCGCGACGACACATTCGTAGCTAGTATTGATTTAGGTCTGAATAATTTAGCGGCGTTAACTTCAAATCAGCCGGGTTTTATACCTCTGTTGATTAACGGGCGTCCGTTGAAATCAATCAACCAGTTCTACAACAAACGTAAAGCAGGGTTACAATCTCAGTTAAAAGAAAGTCGCAAGAGTTCACCCCGCATTCAACGCTTAACTCGCTGTCGCCACCAAAAAGTCGATAATTACTTGCATCATACCAGTCGCCTAATTGTTGACCTTTTGGTCGCCAATCAAATTGGGAGGCTAGTTGTCGGCAAAAATGCACAATGGAAAACCGAGATTGATTTAGGAAAGCAAACCAACCAAAACTTCGTCGGCATTCCTCATGCTCGACTGATTGAAATGATAGAATATAAAGCTCGATTGGTTGGGATGAAAGTAATCGTGCAAGAAGAATCTTACACATCTAGGTCGAATTTCCTGAATCTAGACGCGATTCCTGTGTACGGGCATACTGGCGCTGATGGTGTCACATTTAGCGGTAAGCGAATCAAGAGAGGTTTGTACAAGACATCGGTCGGTCAATTAATTAACTCCGATGTCAACGCCTCATACAACATCCTAAGAAAAGCAATCCCAAATGCCTTTAGCGATGGGATAGAGAGCTGCGTAGTTCAGCCAAGGCGGGTCAATCCGCTCAAAGTACGAGCGAAAGGGGAGAGACTCAATGCCTCCTATGTCATGTCATAAATGACTATACTTTTACTAGCTATGAACAGGTCAATTTTTGGGATACTAGAGACTAGCACTCAACTTAGCTGAGGAATAAACGTGCTGCTATCAAAAGGCTTTGAAGTAGAAATGTATACCGGCACTCCCGAAGGTGAGGTTGTCGGTCTCTCCGATCGCATAGTTGCCGATCTAGAGGGATTTGTGCGGGAGCCTGATAGCCGCAATGTGGAGTACACGACCGCCCCGCTGTGCAGCTACGATCGCCTGCTGTGCGCCTTAGTCAAGCCGCGAGTCCGGCTGCGCGAGTATCTCAAACAATTGGGCGACTATACCTTGCTGCCGGGAAGTACCTTGTCTCTCGGAGGGAGCGATCGATTTTACAGATCAGATCCCAACAACCCCTACCACACATACATCGAGCAAACCTACGGCACCAAAGTCGTCACCGCCAGCATTCACATCAACATCGGCATCTCCCAACCAGAAATGCTGATGCGCGCCATCCGCCTCGCCCGCGTCGAAGCACCGCTCTACCTTGCCTTGAGCGCATCTTCCCCCTTCCTCGACGGCGAAGTCACGGGCTATCATTCCACTCGGTGGGGTTTGTTTCCCAAAACTCCCGCCATCGTCCCCCTGTTTGAAAGTCACAAGCATTACATTCAGTGGACTGAAGAACAGCTAGAACTCGGTACTATGCAAAACGTCCGCCATTTGTGGTCTGCAGTGCGACCAAATGGCGATCGCCGCCCCTACTGTCTCAACCGCCTCGAACTGAGAATTTGCGACCTCGAAGTCAATCCTCTGGCTTTGTTAGCCATCACTGCCTTACTAGAAGCTCGCATTTGGCAGATGATGGAAGACCCCAGCTTAGACCCTTTAGAACTGTGCACCTTGCCTGCGGCCACCCGCAACCAAGACTTAGTTGCTCTCACAGACGCCAACGAAATTGCTGCATCCCGGCAAAGTTTGGATGCCGAACTTACCCACTGGCAAGACGGCAGAACTATTCTGGCACGAGATTGGATTGAGGAAATTTACCGCGAAGTGTGGCCTATAGCCAAAAAACGCGGCTTTAGTTGCTTTCTCTCGCCCCTCAAAAAGATTCTCCGGGAAGGCAACACGGCCCAGCAGTGGTTGAAGCTACACGAGGGCGGTTCGGACACCCGCAGTATTATTCTGCAAGGGATTCAGGGGATGGCTCACCAAGAATGGGAGCTAGAAGATAACTTGTGCGCCCAGTTAGTTGCCTGAAGTATCGGCGGTTATTATAACGGGGGCTTTCAGTAGCCCCTGGCTATGCGTACTCAGCCAATACAAATAGCCCGAACCTACCGGTCAATCGATTTTAGATTTTAGATTTTAGATTTTAGATTTTAGAGGCGACCCTACCGATAAATTCGGGGACTCCTTTATCGGATACAGGTTTTTTATTTCTGGACGGATGAATCAGGGGGCTTGTATCCTGGATGCTTGATTGTCAAAAGTTGCAGAGGGACACCCAAAAACAAATCAGAATATTTAATCAATGGAGCTCGACAAAGGTTATAAATAAAAGCTATAAGGTATATCTACCTGTGGGTAGTTTTATAAATTTCCCAAGAGCTGTATTTTTCGCTTTTAATTAGCTTCATGCCCCAACTTGTCTTGATTCACCCGCAAATCCCCCCGAATACTGGCAATATCGCCCGCACTTGCGCTGCCACAGGCACGGAACTGCATTTAGTCGGCCCGCTGGGGTTTGAAATTAGCGATCGCTACCTGAAACGGGCCGGCTTAGATTACTGGCCCTACGTCAATCTCCACTGCCACGAAGACTTAGCGGCTTTTCTGGCCTATCGGCAGCAGCGCGGGGGACGATCGATCGGATTCAGCACTGGCGGGCGATGCAATTACGCCGAATTCCAATTTCAGCCCAGCGACTGGCTGATGTTTGGCTCGGAAACTGTAGGCATTCCCCAATTCGTCTTGGATGCCTGCGACGCCACAGTTTTTATTCCGATGAGCCAGCCTGGAGTCAGGAGTTTGAACCTCTCCGTCAGCGCCGCTGTGGGTTTATTTGAGGCTAAACGACAGTTGGGCGAGCTGGGATAAATCATTATCAACACATAAATATATAGATATTTAATAGCTGCCGGAGGCTGCCAAATCTCCATTTAAATATAAGAAATTTGTATCAAAGGGGTGAAAATCTAGATAGCCGACATTAATATATTTTATTCATTCAAAAACAGATTGTTATCAGCAACACCAAATGACTGCAAGAGGATTCAGCAACAAAAATAAATAATTTTAGCGATTTAGGGCGTCAGCGAGCACCAGCTTAGGTCTGAACACTATATCTAGTAAATATACGGTTGTAGCCTGTCCGGAAATTAGCCTAAAGTCGGATAATAGGTAAGAGTTCAGAGCCTTACCGGAACGCAAAATTTATGTATTCGTTCCAGCTATTGCGGTGTAAGGGTTGTGGGGTTAATGGCAGCAGGTTTGACCGAGAATTTTAAAATTTCTGACGGTTTGAGCTTGTCTAAATTAAAAAAGCAAGGTAATCTGGCCTAAGCATGATAGCTGTCAACAATCAGAATATTTTTGCTTGTTGATTTAAATTCAGCGTCATGCGATCCCCTTGAGTGTTTCCAAGGACAGTTAGCGCTTCTCAGTAGGAGGTCGTTTTTTTGAAACGAACATATCCCCAAATTAAGCCTGTTCAGGCTAGTGAAATCGACAGAGACGGTTCTGCGGAACCATCCAAACAGACAACGCTCAGCACAGGCAGAGTTCGCTCTCTCGCCACGATCGGGCTGGCAATATCGGTAGGTGCTTCTGGCATCCTGTTACCGAGAAATGGAGACAGCGCTCGCGCGTCTGAACTCGCACCGACATCGGAATCCACCGCTGAAGTACAGCCAGTATCGGCCAACGGGCCCGCTACGTCCGCACAAGTTGACGGTTCCCGGGCCGAACAGCCCGGAGCACCTTCTGAGCCGGCGACGGTTAAGGTGCAGGAGGGGCAAAGCCTTTGGGAGCTTTCTCGGGATTATCAAGTTGAACCGTTGGTACTAGCAACGGCCAACGACATCAAACCCGATACCATACTCCAAGTTGGGCAACAGCTCAGAATTCCGACTGCGACGGAAGCCACACCACAACAGAACGCCGGCTATAGCACATCGGCTTCGCTAGATCGCGCAGCGACGGTCAATCCCGAACAAGAGTTAAATCTGACTGGCTCCGAGCCATTGGATAGTGCAGCAATGACAGCGCTGCCATCAACCGCAGCGACCCCGCTGGTCACGATGGTACCGGAACAAAGTTCGATCGACATCCCGAATGCAGACGGGGCGATCGACAGTTTGAAAAAACAGGAAAACCGCACCACAGAATCGGGTCGAACTATGTTCGGGTCGGAGGGGGGAGCAAATTTATCTACATCTGCGGCATTTTTGCCGGAGTCAGCACCGACGCTGACCTCCCCCGGATATGCAACTGGGACAACTATTCCTGACCTCGATGCCACACCCGTACTTCCCAATTCCGGGGGAGGTCAAGCAGCATCGCCCGATCGAGCATTCGAGTCAATTGAACAGTCTTTGGCAACACCCAGTTTGCCCTCGGCTGTGCTAGTCCCCCCTGCAGGAAGTACCGCCGGGCCGGCTGAGGTTCTCTACAGCGTGCGTCCGGGAGATACGGTAGATGCGATCGCCAAAGGTCACGGCGTATCGCCCAAAGATCTGATCTCCGTCAACAAGCTCGGCAACCCCAACTTGCTGAATGTCAATCAACGGCTCAAAATTCCCCAAGTGGGGTTGAAAAATCCAGGGGTGCAGGCGGCAGCCTCTTATTCTGCCTCCAACTCTACATCTGTGTGGGCGGCGAGTTCGGTTCCCGCATCTTTGAACCCCAGCTCGTCTACCTCGGAAATAGCCGGTGCTGGCGTTGCAGCCCCCGCGCCCAAAGTGCCTGTTGTCTCTCCCCTGGAGAACCTGGAAGCTCTGAACAATATTTCAGCGCCGATGGTTCCCCAAATTAACAGCATTCCGCTGACTCAAGTTTCCCAAACCATTAGCGATCCACGGAAGCTGGATCTTCAAGGCGAACCAACATTTACAGGTGCAGTTGACACCAGTGCCCTGCCCTTGCCAGCCAGTGCAACGGCTACCGCCATCGCTACGGGAGAATACCCGCAGCCGACCGGGTTCGTGGCAAATACTAGCGCCCAGGGTTCAAATGGCGCTCCAACTAGCGCTTTACCAGAGTCGAATTCGGAGGCTCTCCCCACCGCAGAAGCTCTCAACCCTTATTCCGAACGCTTGAGGGCAGAAGTTGTCAGGCTGCGAGAGGAATATCGTGCCTCGCGCAATTCGATCGGCGCAAATGCGGTGTCCCTGGCTCCAAATGACGGGCCCTCGGTCAACCCGTCTGAGGATATGCCAAGTGTCAATCCATATCTCTACACCCCCGACTATACTGAGGCGGTGCAGAATGAAATCAGCAGACCGCCATCGAGAGCCTGGTCCCAGCAGGTTCAGAAGCAGCAGCAAGAGCGTTTAGACCCCGCTCGCGCAGCGGAACTGCAACCGATAAATCTGACGCCGACCTCTGCTGGGCAGGGGCCTATGGTAGCAACCGCTCCTTTGGGATCTGAGGCTTACGACCCCCTAAGCAACCCGTCTTTGGGACGCATGGTTTCTCCAGAACTGCCTCCGCTGTCGAACCCTGATACTTATCTGCCTAACGGCAAACCACAGTCGGCTAACCGGTTTATTTGGCCGTCTAAGGGCGTTCTGACTTCGGGCTACGGTTGGCGCTGGGGACGGATGCACAGGGGAATTGATATTGCAGGGCCGATCGGCACGCCAATTGTGGCAGCATCAGACGGGGTGGTTACCTATGCTCAGTGGAACGACGGCGGCTACGGGTATCTTGTGGAAATTACCCATCCTGACGGCACTGAGACTGTCTATGCCCACAACAGCCGAATTTTGGTGCAAAAGGGTCAGAGAGTCGCTCAAGGGGAACAGATTTCAGAAATGGGCAGCACTGGCTTCAGTACCGGGCCGCACTTGCACTTTGAAATTCATCCCGCCGGACAGGGTGCTATCAACCCAATGGCTTTACTGCCCGACGATGCGTCCAGCGCTTCTAGGTAACGACTGGTCGGAAGTTATGGGTTTTGAATGATTACCAAAACTCATAACTTTTACTGGAACTCATTAGAAATTGTGTGGTTTTAAAACAAGACATAGCTAACCCTACCGTGCTACGATAGTAAATCGTGAAGTAGATTTGGCTCAGTGGCGCAGTGGTTAGCGCAGGGGACTCATAAGCCCAAGGTCGCAGGTTCAAATCCCGCCTGAGCCATTATTAAATCAAAAAAACCGCGCTCTCAAATTGGAGAGCGTATTTTTTTGATCGATCGAGAAGATACTTGTAGTCGTTATGAGTATGATATATTTGTAACAGTTCGTAAAAAAGGAAACAAAATCTATGACCAGTGAATGCCTCCGGGTTGGTCAAGCTGCACCCGATTTCGCAGCAACAGCCGTAGTGGATCAGGAATTCAAGACAGTTAAACTGTCAGACTATAAAGGCAAAAAGTATGTAGTCCTGTTCTTCTACCCCTTGGACTTCACCTTTGTGTGCCCAACTGAGATTACAGCATTTAGCGATCGCTTCGAGGACTTCAAAAAAATCGATACCGAAATCCTCGGCGTATCCGTTGACAGTGAATTCTCTCACCTCGCTTGGATACAAACAGACCGCAAATCAGGCGGTGTCGGCGACCTCAACTATCCCTTAGTTGCTGACCTCAAAAAAACAATTAGTTCGGCCTACAACGTCCTCGACCCAGAAGCAGGCATTGCCCTCAGAGGTCTGTTCATCATCGACAAAGAAGGCATCATCCAACACTCTACTATCAACAATCTTGCCTTCGGCCGCAACGTGGACGAAACTCTCCGTACTCTGCAAGCTATCCAACACGTCCAGTCTCATCCCGATGAGGTTTGTCCCGCCGGCTGGCAGCCCGGTGACAAGACCATGACTCCAGATCCTGTCAAGTCTAAGGTATTCTTTGCTGCTGTTTAAGCACATTATATTTGTAGGGACACGGCGCTGCCGTGTCCGTACCCGCAGAGGCATTTATTTAACCGGATTTTTAATTACCAATTAGCAATTAGCAATTACCCAATTAGGAAATATGCTGACTTCTACTAATTTTAGCGGCTTGTTAAATGAGCGGTTTTTCCAAAATTTATTGCCTGTTCCCGCGAGTAATGTTCTGAAGCTGGGACAGAGGACGCCAGATTTTGAATTGCCGGATATTAATAATGGCAAATTGGTGCGGCTGTCGAATTATCGGGGCGATAAGCCGGTAGTCCTGGCTTTTACGCGGATTTTTACAGAAAAGCAATATTGCCCTTTCTGTTTTCCTCACATTAAAGCTTTGAATGAAAACTGGGAAAAATTTGCCGATCGCAATATAGAATTATTGATGGTTGCCAGTACCGACGATCGCCAAAGCCAAATTGTGGTTAGAGATTTAGGCTTGAAAATGCCTCTGCTTTCTGATCCAGGCTGTCAAGTTTTTCGGGCTTATCAAGTCGGTCAGGCTTTAGGTGCTCCTTTGCCTGCTCAGTTTGTTTTGGATGCAGATGGAAAACTCCTCTTCAAACATTTGTTTTCTTTCATAGACCACAATGCTAGTGTAGACACTTTGCTGCAATATGTCGATCGGTAAGGAAACCGCTGCTGTGTCCTAATTTGGAGTTTTTCACCGCTGAGGCACGCTGCTTTAGGCCCATCAGCGGGATTTTTTCACCGGTTGACACTGGCTGCGACAGTTCTTTAGTTATAAATACTTATTGTGCCACTTTCGATGGCGGAATGTTGTCAAATTAGCTCGACATTAATCTAGGCTATAGCTTGAAGGTAGCTAGTACAAGTTTAAGCCAATGTCGTCTCCCAAAGGTCGATCGAGCAAAATTGAATTGAGCGTCTTAGCCTCGCATCCTGAGTTGTTGACAGGTTTAGATGCGTGGCTGCAGCTAGGTTTACTTTCGCCCGCTGAGGTTGAGGAATTGTGCCGACAGTATTTAGTCTGCCCACTCAGAGATCCCGCTGTAGATTTTTCTGAAATTGAAAACCCGCCAAATCCTATTGGCGAGCCAAAAGTACCTGCCTTATCAACACAAAAAGCAGTACCTAGCAGCAGAGAAAGCGTTGCTAGGGCCACAGAAACTACTCAAACCCCTAACTTTCTAGCTCAAATTTTGCACTCGCTAATGGCAGAAATTAGCGTGGTGTGGCTGTTGTTTTTAGGAGTGTTCATGGTAGTTGTCTCCTCTGGAGTCTTAGCTGCCAGTCAGTGGGAAAGATTTCCGGCGGCCGGACAATATGGAGTTTTGTTAGCTTATACTTTAACCTTTTGGGCGATTAGCAGTTGGGCAAACAGACAGCAGAATTTGCACTTAACTGCTCAAACTTTGCAAGAAGTGACGCTGTTGCTAGTGCCGATCAATTTTTGGGCGATGGATACTTTTGGATTGTGGCGGTATCCTTGGGATTGGGCGGTAGCAATCGCAGCGGCACTTATTTTGACTTGGATAACTGCCCGGATTATAAAATATCAATATCAAAGCTTTTCAGGAAAAAACATCGCTCGATCGATCGCCCTAAATCACTTGGGATTGAGTTATTTGCACTCTTGGTGGGCATTGGCAGGCTTTTCCCTTACTGCGGTTTATGTGGGTACAGTGGGAACTGCCGCTGCTACAGTTTATCAAATTCAGCAACAACGATTGCAATCTATCCAACGCGGGGGAAATACTGAAACATTCCCCGCTGCTTTCAGTTTGAGCAGAGATTTTCTGAATTACAAAAAAGCAGCTTTAGTAGCTTATTCGTTAGGAATTTTACTGGGTCGAGCGATATTTGTCAAGGATGTAAATATCGCTGAAATGGGTTTAGCTTTGGCGATTTGTGGCGTGCTTTTAGCATGGCTGGATTGGCAGCACCCCCTCACATCTGGGACTATTGAAAACAATATATCCGACCAGCCAAATCCCAGCAACTTTTTTAAATGGCAATTAGCGGGAATGGGTTTGTTGGGTTTGGGCTACCTGGTTTGTTTTCGGGACATTCCGCTACAGGCGATCGCAGTTAGCGGATTGGCTGTTTGGTTTTTTTACAACCGTTTAGTGCGGTTTTGGCAAGAGTTTGATTTGCTAATGCTGGAGGCGGTGGGACTTCAGAGTATTTGGCTGTTTTGGCGAGTGCTTCCTTTAGGGATTAAAACACAATTGGTTGCATTTTTAACTCAGCTTACAAACTCTCAGGAAACTCCTTGGGCTTTTTGGGGTGTTCTGCTGTTGCCTTATTTAATTTTAATGGTAAGTGTGGCGCAGTGGCTCTACCGCAAGCGAAAGTTTCAACTTGCCAGTTTTGGCGAAAACCTTGCTCTCGGTTTGGGGAGTGTTTTAACTGTTATTAGTTTTGTCAATCCGTTTTGGCGATCGCTCAATTTATTAGTCTCTACTTTAATTTTAGGTTGGATTACTTGGAAATACGTCATTCCCGATAATTCCCGGCGAGTTTCGAGGCCGGCTTCTGCGGCTGAACAACGGGGAAATCCGGCAATTTTGGTTCCCATAACTCACATTATTGGTTTAGGCGCGATCGCTTCGGCAATTGATTTATTTTTCCCAAACCTGACACCCAATATTTGGTCGGCAATATTATTAATATTCATGGCGAGTGAATGGGTATTTTTTGTCTGGATGAAAGCGGCAAATTCCCAAGAAAACTCTGCCTTTTTACGCTGGCATCCTGCATGGTTCCAAAGTTCCTGGTATCTGGGCTTAGTATTAGCAGGATTCAGCTTTGTCTTGTTGCAAAATTATGTGATTGCGGGTACTGCAACTCATCGCCCTCCGTGGAGTTTGCTCTGGCTGGCGACTCCTTTGGCTTTGACTGCTGTTGCTAAATATACTGAGAGTCCTCACAAACAAGTTGCCAGTACCTTTAGTACGATCGCCCTAATATTTGCACAAGTTCTAATTTTTACTTTTCCAGGATATCGGTTAATTGGTTTGGGTTTTGCCGCCGGATTAATGTTGGTCAATACTTACTATTTAGTCGAGATACCAGCGGCTGCGATTGGAGTGGGGTTTGGCTTGAGTTTCGTAGCGGCGGTGATCGATCAATTAGGTTTTGTGTCTGGTTGGCTTTGGGGAATTGCCGGGGCGATCGCTCTTTTATCTCTGTGGTTGGTTCGCAGCATGATTGTTCGTTTTTCCAGCCGTTTAGCTGACTCTTCTCAATTAGCTCAAATTTACGATCGAGCTTTAGATGGGTGGGCCATCTTACTCGCCGGCTTACTGTTAACAACTATTACTTTTTATTCCTATGAACTCTACGCAGCCAGTACCTTGAGTTTCCCGCCCTCTACTGAAGTTTTGGCTGCTATTTTGGTGATAATGGCTGCGATTATTTTCCGAAGTTTACGCCAACTCTCCCCTCTGGCAATTTATGCCTTGGCTTGGAGTGTGGAGTTGTTGACAGCAGTGGGTTTGAGTTTTGTCGATCGCACTACGATTAATTTAGCAGTTGCTAATATCGCTCTCGGATTGTTTACTCAATTGTTGGGAGATTGGTGGCGGCGCCGTCACCGCGCTCAAACAAATTTACCTAGCATTCATGTTATACCTTTGGTTTACGGGGTATTGGGTTTAACTTTCCGATCGCACACTTTGACGAATTGGACTGGTTTAACTGTGTTGGGTGCGTCTTTAATTGCGATCGGCATTGGTAGGCGGGAACCAGAATTCAAACCTTTGGTTTATTTGGGATTAATTGGCGTCTCCGTTGCTGCTTACGAATCGCTACTCTATCGACTTTTTCAAACACCAGGAGGAGCTTTTGGAGATGGCTTAATTGTCCTGGCCACTCTCGGCACAACTTTAACATATATCTATCGCATTTTATCTCCTTGGCTCAGCAATTATTTACATTTAACTAATGCAGAGTTAAAAATATTTGCTCACCTGCACTGGGTTTTGAGCAGTTTGCTGCTGATTTGGGCTTCTGTGAATGATATTAAATCCGGCTTAAGTTTAGGATTAGTCACTGGTGCTTTATTAGTTCAATACGCTTTCTTGCAAGGGCGCAATAATCTCGATCGCCAATGGGCAGAAATTTGGATTTACTTGGGCTGGCTAGAAGCCTTTGGCCTCCGGCTTTATTGGATCAATACGCCTTTAGTTAAGTATATTTCCGGGCCGCTGGGGCCTTGGAAAGTTGCCCTCGCTTCTCTATTTGCCTATTTCATTTACATTTTGCCTTGGGACAACTGGGGTTGGTCAAAAAAACCTTGGCAGGTAATTGCTTCGCTGATTCCAATAGTTGCTATTTTGGAAAGTCCGGCTAAGTTTTATCCGATTAGCTTGCTGGTAGCTGCTACCTTCTATTTTTTCCTGGCTTGGGAAAGGGAGGAAGTCCGTTTTACCTATGTGAGTGTGGCAATAATTGACTGGATAATGCTGCGCTGGTTCTGGCAAATAGGATTGACTCAGCCAGAGTTTTATGTTACTCCTTTAGGACTTTCTTTACTTTACATTACTCAGTTTGACAGCACTCTCAAATTACCAGCAGAAAAACCGCTGCGCCACACTCTCCGAATGCTCGCAACTGCGCTGATTTGCGGGCTGCCTCTTTTTACTCAGCAAAGCCACGGTTTAGTTGCGGGAGCTTTTAGTTTGGTGGCGATTGCAGCGGGTTTGGCGCTGCGAGTTCGGGCATTTTTGTTTGTGGGAACGGCTGTATTTTTAATCAATGTTTTCTATCAGTTGGTGGTTCTGATATTTGATTATCCGCTGATTAAATGGGCGATTGGTTTGGCTTTTGGGATTGTGTTTATTTGGATTGCTGCTACTTTTGAAACGCGGCGCGATCGCATTTCTGCTTTTGTGCAGCATTGGGTTGTGCAATTGCAATCGTGGGATTAGATTCAGCGATAAGGATCGCGAATTAAATAATTTACACAAGTTTGTGGGATGGGCGTCCCGCCCGCCCTTTCTGGACGGGCGGGACGCCCATCCCACAAGAACCATCAAAATTCTAAGTTATTTAAT
>NZ_JAUBTI010000126.1:0-14422 GCF_036702415.1 Microcoleus sp. D3_18a_C4
TATTCAGTTATACTAACCAGTTGGTTAGGCTAACCTTCCCTGAGTATTGCTACCCATTTGGGTTAAACGAATCGCACTCCCCCACAATAAATGTACAATATCCCAAACATGGATAGTGCATCGCAAGGGCGATCGCATTTTATCAAGTAGCTAGTGAAGTTTACAAAGATAGAATCAAAGGAGAACGGGGTGAGAATACAGTTGCCCCCGCCATAATCCCGGTTCCGGGCGGGCAAATCGCCCGCCCCAGAAAAAGATTAGCCTTAATATTGAGGTACAGACGGGTCTACTTCTTCACTCCAAGCAGTAATTCCGCCCTTAACATTAATCCCCTCAATTCCAGCTTCCTTCAAAATCCCCAAAGCCTTCGCAGAACGCCCGCCCATTTTGCAGTGTGCAATCAAGCGGTGGCCGTTCAACAATTCCTTGACCTTCGCGACACCTGCGCCGTGTTCGATATCCGGCAAAGGAACCAAAACCGACCCAGGAATTTGACAAATTTGATACTCATTGGGATTGCGAACATCCAACAATACAAAATCCTTCGCACCGCTGTCGATTAACTCCTTAAGTTCTGTGACAGTCATTTCAGGAACTTGGATTTTGGCTTCCTCTGCTGTTGGTGGAATCAATCCGCAGAATTCTTCGTAATCGATTAACTTTTCAATTACCGGACGCACTGGATTTGGCCGCAATTTCAATTGCCGGAACGTCATATCTAAGGCATTGTAAAGCAACAGTCTGCCGCTCAAAGTAGTGCCTTGACCCAAGATAATCTTGATAGCTTCCGTTGCTTGGATAGAACCGACAACTCCGCACAAAACGCCTAAAACGCCGCCTTCTGCACAAGAAGGAACCATCCCAGGAGGCGGGGGTTCCGGGTACAAATCGCGATAATTCGGGCCGCCTTCGTAGTTGAAAACTGTTGCTTGCCCTTCAAATCGGAAGATAGAACCGTAGACGTTGGGCTTGTTTAGAAGGACGCAAACGTCGTTCATCAAATAGCGAGTCGGGAAGTTGTCCGTGCCGTCGATAATGATATCGTAAGGAGTGGCAATGTCGATCGCATTTTCCGAACTAACGCGAGTTTCGTACAAATCAACTTGGCAAAAAGGATTAATTTCTAAAATCCGATTTTTAGCCGACTCAATCTTCGGTTTCCCAACCCAAGAAGTGCCGTGAATTACTTGCCGCTGCAAATTAGAATGGTCTACAACATCAAAGTCTACAATCCCAATGCGGCCAACACCGGCGGCTGCTAAATACAGCAGCAGCGGCGAACCGAGGCCTCCCGTACCGATGCAGAGCACGCTGGCAGCTTTGAGACGCTTCTGCCCATCCAATCCCACTTCTGGCAGGATCAGGTGGCGAGAGTAGCGTTCGTATTCTTGTTTGTTGAGCTGGATCTCCTCCAGATTAGGATTTAGCATGATATTGTGTGTAGCGCAGATTTTGAATTACATCCTATCTGAATCTTTCGCATTTTTACGTGTTTGTTATTTTTACTAATTATTTCTTAATCTCAGTCGGTTCCTGTGCGAGAATTTCCTCTGCTTGAAAGTTCCCCTCTCCGTCAAGACTCCAACTGCGGATGTCTTCCCAACAGCCTTGTCGGACGGACACAATGATATAAGAGTATTGGGCCCAGGCCAATGTCCGATCGCACTCTGAGGGCACTGCGGGACAATCCGTGTGAGAATGATATATACCGATAATATCCAGACTGCGATCGCGCCCATGTTTCATCGCCCGCAACATATCTTCGGGCTTAATAGCATATCTGCGTCGTTCTGTCAATCCTTTTTCTTCCGGCCAATTCTCCTGGGCCTGTGCACTCCAAGCATTCTCAGTCGGCCAAACTTCCACTAAAGTTTTAACATCGCCAGTAACTCGACCCAGCAACAAACCGCAGCATTCTTCAGGATAAGCGCTTTCGGCGTGGGTACGCATGGATAAAATATGAGAGTCGGAAAGTGCGATCGGCTGCATAGGATTTTATTGTAGTTTTTTTTGTCAAGTGCGATGGGCTTTTTTTTAAATTGTGGAACAGGCCGGAAAGCCTGTTCAATACTGGCTTTTCTGGAGATGTCTATTAATTTGAGGTTCCTGTAGCTGTTTGCAAAACAGTTCTATAAGCAATAACAGCTTCAGTTTGGTTAACATATCCTACATATTGACTCAATACAGAAAAGTCTAACTCAGGCAAAAATTCACTGCTGGAAATTAACTCATAACCAGACGCGCGCAAGTGGTAAATAGAAAATTGATCGTTAGCCCAAAACCAGACTTCAGGAACTTGCAAACCGCGATACACTTCTAGTTTGTCAACTCCACCGCTACTTAGAGCAATTTCGATCGCAATATCAGGGATTTCTGCAAGTGCACCCAAGCAGTAACACTCATCTGGTTCCGCACCCCGTCTCACAGCTTCGCGACGAAATGTAGCACTACCGTAACCGTTGAGATTAATTAGCCTTTCAACTGCATAATTTTCTATCAACCGGGCAATAATTTTTTTAAGCCTTTCATGTTCGGGCGAAGTCGTCATAATAATTTCTAACGTTCCTTCCAAGTAAGTCATCCTGGGGAATCCATCGACAAACATATCGGAAAGTTGCTCGTATTGTTCCCAAGTCACATCATATAGAATGATGCGCTGTTCAGTCGCTGGAGCGAGAGTTTTTGGATCTAAAAGTAGCATAACTAATTACCTGCACTTAAGATATCTCAACGTTAGATTTTTTCGTTCTTTCTCAACTTCTTCTCTGTGTCCTCTGTGGTCTCTGCGGTTCGTAAAAAAAGTTCCTATATAAATTTAACGAACCGCGAAGACGCTTATGACACAAAGGAAGAGAAAAGAAGGGGAAAAAGAGTTAATTCAATCAAGTCGGAGTTTGCTGCAACTCAGGCCGCTCATCTGGAACGATCGCACCTTCGACAGGACACACCTGCAAACAAATACCGCAGTCAATACAGGTATCAAAATCAATCCAAAACCAATCAGTACCCTTGACATTTTTGCCGGGGCCGGGGTGAATGCAAGCAACCGGACAAGCGCCGACGCAATCCGCAATTCCCTCGCAAATATTCGTAACAATAGTGTGTGCCATAGTGTTCTCTCAAAAGATTTTAGTTAGATAGGGAATTAGCAATTAGCAATTGGCAAAACCTTCTCTCAATCAGCAGGATACATAATATCATATCGGGTGATTTTTAACCAATTACCAACTACTAATTACCAATTACCAATTACCAATTAGCCTAATTTACCGTTTCAATTGTTGGCAATCCTTCGGCATTTACCCAAGCAATTTGAGCAATTCGTCGATCGCGCGCATATTCCCGCGCCGACTCTGCTGTCTCCCGACTCTCCAAATCTATTTCCACCCGAACTAGGTGAGTAGAGTCTCGGAGTTTGCGAGCGTAAGCAAACGCGGCGGCACTAGCTTCAGGAGTTTGAGCCACAACCAACCAGTCGCTAGCTGGCGTCTCCGTGGGCAACTGCCCCTCTGTCAGCAAAACTTGGTGCAAATCTTCAATATTCAGACAAAACCCGATGCCGGGGGAATTTTGCCCTTGGGGATCGAACAGTCCCAACAGTTGGTCGTAGCGTCCCCCTTGTCCTAAAACTCGCTGTCCTGTCTTGCTGCTGCTGACAACTTCAAACACAATTCCAGTGTAGTAGTCAAATGTTTGAATTAAACTCAAATCGAGGTGAATGTGGGATTTTAGATTTGGAATTTTTGACTGGCATTGGTGCAGCAATTCGATCGCCGATTTGAGATTATTTAACGCGGCTTGCTGCGGCAAATCTAAATCCAGCTTGGCAACAATTGGCAACACCTCTTCTGGGCGGCCGCGCAAGTCAAATAATAGCAGAGCTCTTTCTCGCAATTCGGTTGACAGCGGCAAAGTTTCCAAGGCAATTCGATCGAGATTGGCGATCGCCCCCCGAACTTTTTGGCGGACGTTTGGCGGAAACGGTTCTAGCAATGTTGCAGTCAAGCCCGCTTCTCCCAAAACCAAATGCCACTCATCAATTTCCAAGCTTTGCAAGCACTCTGACAGCAGCAGCAGCACTTCCGCATCCGCAACCGCCCCCCCCGCGCCAAGCAGCTCTACCCCAGCTTGATAGAACTCCTGTTGCCCGCCTGAGCCAGTATCGGGGCCTTTGCGGAACACGTTGGCGTTGTAGTAGAGGCGCTGAGGTTGCCAGCGAGTCCCGGCCATCCGCATTGCAGCCGCGCGCGCGATGGATGCTGTCAATTCCGGCCGCAAACCAAGTTCTCCATCCTCGGCGTCTTGCAGTTGAATTAAGGTCGATCGGTCGATCGCGCCCCCAGCCATCAAAGTTTCCAGCCTTTCTAGAGTTGAAGTAATAATCCGGTGATAGCCCCAGCGGTGAAAAACCTGCTGTAAGCGCCGTTCGATCGAAATTTTTTGAGCAACGTCAAGGGGCAATAAATCTCTTGCACCCGATGGGGGTTGGTGAACCATATCAATTTTAGATTTTAGACTTTAGATTTTAGATGGGGCTTAGAAGCTTAGCTTTATGGACGGTGTTAAAGTCTAACCAGGCCAGCTTAACATTCGACTTTAACAAATTAAGGTGTCATCTCTATTTTCGATTTTCGATTTTCGATTTTCGATTGGGCTTAGAAGCTTAGCTTTAGGGAACGGTGTTAAAGTCGAAGAAGGCCAGCTTAACCTTCGATTTTAACAAATTAAGGTCTAATATCGTTTTTGTTGGCATCGGAATTATCATTTTCCCCGTCAGTGCGATCGTCCCGTTCTTTCTGGAGCATCCGCGATCGCGGGACGATCGCACTGACGGTATAATTCTGACTGCGATCCGATGTGATATCACCAACTCTGGATTCTTTTGAGCCAGAGCACTCCACTGCTGAGCAGTTTACCAATTTCTCAATATTCCCGACTCACAACTCACAACTTCTCACTTCTTCTTCCCGCCAAACAAACTTGCAAAAAATCCTGGTTTATCGTCACCTTTTTTGGCCTTTGCGGAAGCTTGTTCCAGCTTTTTCTTAACCTCCAAAGCCGTCGGTTCTTCAGGATTTGATGCCAAAGCTTTGTTCATCTCAATTTTTGCCATTGTGGCTTGATTTTGTTCAAGGTAACACATTGCTAACATAGCGTGAGCCTTGCTGTGTTTTGGATCTCGCTTCATGGCTTCCCTCAACTCCAAACTTGCTTTAGCGTAATTTTTGCTGTCCATAAATCCTTGAGCTCGGCGGCAATAGGCTTCGGTCTGTGAGTTTGGGGGTTCGACTTTAGGCGGAGGAGGCGGCGTGGGATTTACTGTGGCTGAGGTTGCTGCTACTGTTTTTTCTGTGCTAGTTGGGGGTGTGACTTTTGGGGGCGGACTCACTGTAACCGCACCACCACCACCCATGCGCTCTTTTCGCAGCAGGTAAACCATGTTGAGTTCGCTAATTTGATCGATCGCCTCTTGCGTTTCCTTAACTGATTCGTACTGCTTGAGAGCGAGTTTGCTAACTGCTGTTTTGTAAGCTTCTTCCCAATTTTGAGCGGTAGCTAACTGTTTGGCTGCTGCGCTTTCAATTTGCATTTTCGCCTGTTCTTTAACGACGCGCTTGGCGATGGCTGCTAAGAGTAGGGTGTATTCTTTGCGATCGCTTTCCTTAGAGAATTTATTGTAAGCCGGATTGACTACTTTTGACAAAAATTGGTTAGCCCAATCTTTATCAGCTTGGCTTTCAAAAGAGCAAGTATCCGAATGCAATCGGCGGGCGATTTTCATGTAGCGCTTGCGGATGTCGTTAAACTCGGCGTCTAAGGGAATTCCCAAAATTGCGTGCTGATCTGTAAAGTCGTACTTGAACAGCCCTTTTGTCATTTCAAAAGACATAACTTTTACTCTTCCTTTCCTGGCTTTTCACTATTCTTTAATGTAGCTTGACTCAAGGGGTTGTGACCCCCGTACTACCCCCGATCTCTGGCTGGGGGGACGTTACTTCCAAGAAGATAAGGGAGGAACTGCTAGCAGTGCGCTGCTGAGTTCGGCGTGTATTTTGCCGTTTGTGGCCAAAACCCGACCTGAGTTCATCTCAAAGGCACTGCCGTCATAAGCTGTAATTTGACCTCCGGCTTCGGAGACGATGACTACACCGGCGGCTACGTCCCAAGGGGCGAGTCCCCGTTCCCAGTATCCGTCCGATCGCCCCATCGCGAGGTGTGCGAGGTCTAGGGATGCCGAACCGCTGCGCCGCACGCCTTGGGTGAGGTGGGTGAGGTGACAGAATTCGGCATAATTATTGTCTGCTGTTTCCCGCCGATCGTATGCAAAGCCAGTGACTAGCAAGCTGGTTCTCAATTCTGAGATTTGGGAAACTTCGATCGGCGATCGGTTGCAGGTTGCTCCCAATCCTTTGCCTGCCCGAAATAATTCATTATGAAAAGGGTCGTAAATTACTCCAATTTGTGGTATGCCGTCGATTAAAAGTCCGATCGACACGGCCCAAAAAGGATATTGGTGAGCATAATTGGTTGTGCCGTCCAAAGGGTCGATCGCCCACAGGTATTTGCTGCTAGCATCCCCTAATTTGCCGGATTCTTCGGCGAGGATGGCGTGGTCGGGTACGTGGCGGCCGAGAATTTCTAAGATGACGGCTTCTGAGGCTTTGTCGGCTTCTGTTACTAAATCGCCCGATCGGCCTTTTTCTTGAATTTTTTCTAATTTTCCGCAGAAAGATTTCAGGACCGAACCGGCGGCTAGGGCTGCTTCGGTGGCTATTTCTAAGAAGTTTTGCAGTTGATTGTCTGTCATTTGTTAGTTGTTATAGCAGAAGGAGGAAGGAAGAAGGAAGAAGGAAGAGGAAGTACGAACCGCGAAGACGCGAAGGACACGAAGGAAGAGGGAAGAATGAAATCATTGCTCATTAGTTGTTAGTTATAACTGAGGAGTTTTTAGTCATTGACTACTGACTAATGACTAATGACTAATGACTAATGCCGATTTTGCTGGCGGAATTCTGCGGGAGTTTGGCGCAAGGCTCGTTCTGGATTCCACAGGCCTTTACCCATCAGTCTCGCCCATTCTTGAGCGTTGACGAGTCGCTGCTGATATTTGGTGTTGGGCGATCGCACTGAGGCCAGGGCATAACCTTCTTTGATTAGCTGTTCGTTGAGCAAAATTTTATCTTGCCACAAGTAGGCTAGTTTGCGATCGAACTGGTCTTTCTGTTCGATGTCTGATTCTAACAATACCTGTTTTCCCCCAGTTAGCTGTTCTAGTCTTTGTTTGGCTGCTTCTCCCCAAGGCTGCTGTTTTAAATCCGGCGCATCAATACCAATCAGCCTGATTTGTTCTAATAAGGCTATTTTGTTGGCTGTACTGATAACTTCGATTGTTTGGCCGCTGATGGCCCTTTCTACTTTGGCGATCGTACCTTGGGGAATTTCTGGTTTTTGGCAGCTAGCTAGCAACAGACAAAGGGCGATCGCACATAATCGATAAAGCATGGATAATTGGTAGTTGATTATTTATCAAATTGCCTTATTCTTCATCCAACGGCAAACCGGCTCGAACTTTACCTTTGCCGAAGTAGCGGCCGAACTGCAGTTCGTACACTTCGTCTTCGTCTTGCGTCTCTACCTCGATGTTGGAACGGGGATAGCTGACGCACAGCAGGGCATAACCTTCTTTTTGCAGTTCCACAGACAGCCCCATTGCTTCTGGCTGGTGCAGTTCGCCCGACTTGACGCGCACCGCACAGGCGGTACAAGCGCCGTTGCGGCAGGAAAATGGCAATTCTACTCCTTGGTTTTCCGCGCTTTGCAGGATGTAGCGGTCTTCGGGTACTCGCACGGTGTGGCGATCGCCTGTCTGTCTGTTATGAATTTTAATTGTGTAAGAGTCAGTCATGGAATTTTAGATTTTAGATTTTAGATTTTAGATTGGGGTTTGGCGAGCAAACTCCTTTAGATGAAGGGGTTTGCGACCCCAGGAGGAGAATCCAAGCCGCGTCGTTTGACACCCTACCCACATTAAACAGTAAATTTATGCCGTTACCCCTTCCCAAATCAGATTTGTTCTGCTAATATAGTTTAGCTGTGGCTAAATGAATTAATTTAGCCCTGGAGAGGTGGCCGAGCGGTTGAAGGCGCACGCCTGGAAAGTGTGTTTAGGGCAACTTAACGAGGGTTCGAATCCCTCCCTCTCCGTTAATCAAGCTGTTCAGGCAAAAAAAACAGCTTGCAAAAAAAAATCTCATATCTGAGATAAATACTTTGATTAGAGCGATCGCCCTTGAATTCTTGTAGAAAACTCAAGGGCGATCGCTTTTCAATGTTTGAGTGTAAATTAGGGCGATCGCGCCGAGAATAAACGCCCCGATATAATGCCAATACTAGAAAACCATAGTGACGCTCGTACACCAATCGCCAGCGATATGGTCTAGGAGCGTCACCTAATTGTTTTTTCCAAATTTATCTTTGAACTGATCATACCTTAATTCAGCAACGCCTAATAATCGGTAACATTCAGGGACTGCCGGCA
Organism: Microcoleus sp. D3_18a_C4; assembly: GCF_036702415.1. Classification (NCBI taxonomy): domain Bacteria; kingdom Bacillati; phylum Cyanobacteriota; class Cyanophyceae; order Oscillatoriales; family Microcoleaceae; genus Microcoleus; species Microcoleus sp. D3_18a_C4. Next base: position 8,540 of record NZ_JAUBTI010000126.1, read on the forward strand.
TAGGGCCAGATGCCTCAGGCATGGGCATCTGGCATCGGGCATCGGTAATACTTAGTGGTTACTGGTTAGTAGTTTTTCTAATCACAAATAACCAATGCCCTATTCCCAATGCCCAATTTCCAAATAAAATAAACAAGCTACGTGAGATTTTAAAATAATCGCCTAGTGCTTTAGCTTGTGCCTTGCTAATCGCTCTTTTCCCATTCACCACCTCAGACACTACACCGCTCGATCCAATGATACCTACCAAGTCCGCTTGACAGGTGCCGCTGGATTCCATCTAAACTGCGGGGTACTCCCACCAGACCGCTAGACGCGGTTGGTGGCGAGGGGGATAGCAGGTCGGTGAGGAATCCCACGCCCCAACAACTTTGACAGCTCAAAGAGTGAGTGGGGTGGGTGACGAACCGACAATTACTCTGCGATATCACTCTGGTTTTCGACATATTTTCTAACTTGTTCAACGGTAACGCCGCCACAACTGGCAACGAAATAGGCACCCGTCCAGAACGCTGGTTTACTGTAAATTAGGTTAACAATATCAGCAAATTCCTTGCGAAATAGCTCATAGCACTAAGCATGATATAATAATCCTATGCTACTCACTTATCAGTACCGATTGCAACCAAACCAAGAACAGGCGGCGACTTTGAGCCACTGGGGTGAATTGTTGCGTCGGCATTGGAACTATGCTCTTGGACAAAGATTAGATTACCTTCGTCGCACCCGCTCTTCAATCGATAGATGCAGTCTGATAAGTGAGCCAATTGGTGAGATTCCTGCACGAGTTGATTACTATTCACAAGCTGCCAATTTAAAGGGAACAAAATCATTATTTCCTGAATATAAAGACATTTATGCTGACTGCCAACAGCAAAATTTAATGCGGTTAGATAAGGCTTGGAAGCGATGGTTAGTCCCCGATAAAAGCGGTAAGAGAGGCGGTAAACCCAGGTTTAAGAAACAGGGTGATCTTTGTTCGATTACATTTCCCAGAGTCAATTCTGCCAAAGCCGGAGCGAACTTAAATAGTAGCACTTTAAAGTTATCTAAAATTGGTGAGATTCCAGTAATATTGCACCGTCCGATACCCGACGGTTTCGATATTAAACAAGCAACAATCGTTAGCAAAGCTGATGGTTGGTATATAAGTTTCGCACTTGAAGATAACACAGTACCGACTTCCTTACCTGTTGATAAAATTAAATCGGCGGTGGGAATTGATGTTGGATTAGAAAAGTTTCTAACTACTAGTGACGCTGAAGCAATTGCCGTTCCTCTGTTCTACCGCAAGGCTCAAGCTGTTCTAGCACGGAGACAACGCAAGTTAGCCAGACAGTCCAAGGGGTCTAACAACTATCAAAAACAAGCGAATAAAGTTGCTAGGTTGCATCTGCATATTGCCCGTCAACGCAAAGATTTTCATTATTCTGTAGCTCATTATTTATGTACAACTTACGATCTGATTGGATTCGAGAAATTGAATATCAAGGGTCTAGCTAGAACCAGATTAGCTAAATCAATACTCGATGTTGCATGGCGGACGTTCTTGAATATATTGCAAGCAGTAGCGGTAAGACGCGGTAAGCATACCCAAGAAGTTGATGCTAAAGGCACAAGTATTGAGTGTTTTAATTGTGAAGAAAGAGTTGTTAAAGACCTGTCTATTCGTATTCATAATTGCCCCAATTGTTCGGTTTGTTTGGACAGAGATTTAAACGCTTCACTGAACATACTTAAACGGACGGTAGGACAACCGTTTGCTGCTTGTGGAGGCTTAGTCAGTAGACAGCCTGTGAGACAAGAACTCTCATTTGTGAATTTGAGAAGCCCCCGTCAGACCGCTTTTAGCGGTTGACGGTGGGAGTTGTCACGATGTGTTGCAAAATCTCATGAGGCTCCGATTTGTCGATCGGATAATTTTCCGTCTCATAAACTTCAATCAGCGTGACTAACAACTTGTATAAAGCTCTCTCCTCTGGAGTGAGGTTTTTAGCGAACGTTAGCCGTTCTGCTACTGCCAGGAGGCGCTCGTATTCCTCTTCGGTTTCGATCGCCCTAGGAGCGATTTGTGCAAGCAATTTGCTATAAGTGGCTCCATCAAAAGTAAGGATCATTTTTTTATTTGTCTTTGTCGTATTCAGCCTGGGTTAGGAAATAAATGTCAATTAGGGAATTTTAGATTTTAAATTTTAGATTTTAGATAGAGGTAATTTATATCGAACTTAGCATCAGCGAGATTTGCCCCTCTGAACGAAGTACCCTCAGCATTTCCAATCTCTCGAACAAGCGCCGAGAAAGACACAAACGCAAACCAAAGATACAGCAGCGACAGCAAACCGAAACACATACCCCAAAACAGTTTGTGAGTGCTCAGAAAAGCGCTCGCCGTTGCACTGAACAAAAAAGCCGCTGCGTAAGTCGCCACACTTCCAGCCGATGCGATCGCCACCTGTGCAAATTGGCTACGAATCCGGGAATTCACCAAAAACATTAACACCCCACCGATCGACATTCCAGCAAGAGCAGCCTGGGAATTATTATTAGTTGCAGTGCCAGCATAGAAAAATCCCAACAAAGCTCCTGATAGAATAGCAGAAATTGTTCGTGCCAATCTACCCGCTGAGGTTTGTGGCTGTTTGCTGGCGATCGCCGAAGCGAAACCAGCAGCGCTCAAAACCCCGTACAGCAACAGAACAAAAGGCCAACTGCCAGAGCCCGGTACTTGTCCTTGAGTTCCCAAAATCAGTCGAGTCAGAACATCGCCCACAACCAAACAAATCGCGATCGCCCCAGCACTCAAAACAGCTATCTGTCGCCGAGAAAGCCCGATTTTGGCACCTAGAAAATTCGCACCCGCTAACTGAGCATTTCTAAAATTGCAGCCTCGAACATCCGCACCGCTGAAATCAGCACCGTTAAGAACTTGTCCTTGGAACGATCGATTTCGTAAAATTTGATTGCTAAAATTATTGGAATCCGAATACTTCATATTAGTATAGGATGCTGGAAAATATATAAATCTGTCAGTGTTTCCGTCCCCAATCTCCAATCTAAAATGGTATGACTTATCGGCCCACGATCAAACAAATTTGGCATATTCTCGGTGTGGGAATATTGCTCGCACCAATACTACTCTACAATATTCCCTACTTTTTGCGTCCCCAACAAACAAACGAAGCCCGATCGCTCTTTCAGGGAATAGCCTACCGCAGGGAATTTCGGACTAATCCGCGTCCCACCCTAATTCACATTGTTAGCATCGACCTAAAAGCGCCGGGAATAGGAATTTTTGTCACTCCCGGAAACCCAACACCCGATTTAACAGAAACCAATGCCCGCACGGCTACTGAATTCCTGAAAGAATTTAAATTGCAATTAGCAGTCAACGGCAATTTTTTTTATCCCTGCATCGAGGAAGCACCTTGGGATTACTATCCCCGCAGTGGCGATCGAGTAAATAATGTCGGACACGCCATTGCCAAAAGTCAAGCTTATTCTCAACCAAATCCAGACTTTCCCGCCCTTTGTTTTGATGCCAAAAACCGCGCTCAAATAATCGAAAACGGCACTTGCCCTGCGGGAACAGCCTATGCAGTTGCCGGAGATACTTTGCTGGTAAAAAATGGCAAACCCGTAGCACAAAGCCAGAAAGAACGCACACAGGATAAACCCTATCCCCGTGCCGTCGTGGCGATCGACAAAACAGGCGACAAGTTGTGGTTAATTCTGGTAGACGGCAAGCAGAGGCTTTACAGTGAAGGGCTGAAATTGAGCGAAATAACTGATATTTCGATGCAGTTGGGAGTTGAGACAGTGCTAAATTTAGATGGTGGCGGGTCGGTAACTTTTGCAGTAGCATCGCCGTCAGGAGCGAAACTGTTGAATGCTCCGATTCAGAATAAAATTCCCATGCAGGAACGTCCAATTTCCAATCATTTGGGATTTTATGCGCGGGAAAACTAGGGTTTTAAATGGCGCTTAAATCTCCGAAATTTGGGATCAAAAAATGATTCTATTCTGCACTGCACCAAGCCGCTGCTTCTAACAAATCGGCTGTTAAAATCCATTAAAAAAAATAAATGATGCCTCCGCATACTCAAATAAATATGGTACTACTTGCCTTCATTACTAATACAAAAGTTCGCTTAAATACCCACAAAATTTTTTGTTCAGCAGTGAATTTTTTTTAAATCTGCCCAAAATCCGGGAATAATTGCTAAAATTGTCAAGAAACGTAACAAAAATTTATAATTGGCTTATGAAAATTAACGAAATCCATGCAGCGCTGCAAAGTTCGGATTCTCAAGAGAGGCTGCGGGGGGTAACGGCTCTGAGAAAGTGCGATTCTGCGGTGGCGCTACCGATGTTGCTGAGCAAAGTGGACGATCGCGAGTTTATGGTGCGATCGTTCGTGGCGATGGGATTGCGGCAGATTCAAACTGCGGAAGCTTTTGCGGCGCTGTTAAAAATGATGCAGTTCGATCGCGATCCGAACGTGCGCGCCGAAGCCGCTAACTCTTTGTCAAGGTTCGGAACCGAGGCAATTTCTCATTTAGTCGAAGCTTTTCGCCGCGATGACAATTGGCTCGTCCGCCGCAGCATTATGGCTCCGCTGTACGAAATGCAGTGTCCTGATGCAGTATTTGAAATTTGTGCGATCGGTCTTGGCGGCGAAGATTTACCTGTTCAGGAAGCAGCAATTGACGGATTTGGTCTGCTGGCAAATACCCGGAAGCAAGAACAGGCATTGCAGCAATTATTACCTCTAGTAAGTTCGGATAACTGGGGAATTCGGCTGCGAGTTGCTCGCGCGCTGAGCAAATTTGACAATCCTCAAGCTCGCGCTGCTGTGAGCTATTTGGCAAAAGATCGAGATCATCGGGTTGCAGGTGCGACTTTGGAAGCTTCGCTTTAAAACAACGGCTTACAAGCTCGACTGCGCTATCTGCGGTATCGTGCCGAAAAAACCCCGGCCCAGGGAATGTTCACGCGGTTCTGCCGGGAGGAATGGATCGAAGAATACATTCACGGCTTTTTGTTCAATTGGGAACGCAAGCTGGCACAATTGGTAAGTAACAAGAATTAATTTTAATACAAGCTTCAGCCACTATACTAATAAGTGTAGGTTGGCATGAGGAAAATGCCAATGGTCAAAAAAAATCGCAATGTAGTTAGTTCCAATTCAGACAGCAAAGTCAAAATCGGACTTTCGCTGACTTCTTCTAGTGCCGATCGATTGAACACGATCGCTCGAAAGCTCGGAATATCAAGGTCGGAGCTCCTAGAACGCTTGGCACAAGGCGCTCTGGATATTTCAAGCGACAAGACGGAAGTTAGTGTCACTTGGAAAAAAGGTGAAGAAACGCAGGTAGAAGCCGCCCACTTGCAAGGGGAAACAGCCGAAGAAAGCGAATTTAATGACGCTGTAACGGCAGAAACTCTATCGGACTCGGTGAGTGTAAAGCCAAATCCGCTGCAAGAAAGTTACGAAACTTTACAGAAGCAGTTGGCTGAACGCGAAAGTTCGATCGCTTCTTTGCAGCAGCAACTCGCTACCGAAAAGCAAAATCTCGAAAGCCAATTAGCCGAAACAGTAGCGAAGTCAAGTTACGAAACTTTACAGAAGCAGTTGGCTGAACGCGAAAGTTCGATCGCTTCTTTGCAGCAGCAACTCGCTACTGAAAAGCAAAATCTCGAAAGCCAATTAGCCGAAACTGTAGCGAAGTCAAGTTACGAAAGTTTACAGCAGCAGTTGAGTGAACGCGAAAGTTCGATCGCATCTTTGCACCAGCAACTCGCTACCGAAAAGCAAAATCTCGAAAGCCAATTAGCCGAAACTGTAGCGAAGTCAAGTTACGAAAGTTTACAGCAGCAGTTGAG
>NZ_JAUBTI010000126.1:14522-14837 GCF_036702415.1 Microcoleus sp. D3_18a_C4
TGAACGCGAAAGTTCGATCGAATCTTTGCAGCAGCAAATCACCGAAAAAGACCACCGGGAACACGACTTTGTGCAGCAGCTAGCAGAAAAATCGAGTTCGATCGAATCTTTGCAGCAGCAGCTAGCCGAAAAATCCAGTGCTCTGGAATCTTTACAGCAGCAATTCGCCGAAAAAGAACATCGGGAACACGACTTTGTGCAACAGCTAGCCGAAAAATCCAGTGCTCTGGAATCTTTGCAGCAGCAATTCGCCGAAAAAGAACATCGGGAACACGACTTTGTGCAACAGCTAGCCGAAAAATCCAGTGCTCTGGA
>NZ_JAUBTI010000126.1:14937-17313 GCF_036702415.1 Microcoleus sp. D3_18a_C4
GGGAACACGACTTTGTGCAACAGCTAGCCGAAAAATCCAGTGCTCTGGAATCTTTGCACCAGCAACTCGCCGAAAAAGAACATCGGGAACACGACTTTGTGCAACAGCTAGCCGAAAAATCCAGTGCTCTGGAATCTTTGCACCAGCAACTCGCCGAAAAATCCAGTGCTCTGGAATCTTTGCAGCAGCAATTCGCCACCGAAAAGCAAAATCTCGAAAGCCAATTGCAGGAAACCGTGTCGAAGTCGAGTTATGAATCTTTGCAGCACGAGTTAGCAGAAAAGTCAAGTGTGATCGGCGATTTCCAAGTTCAACTAACCAAGTTGCAATCTCTAGAAAATCAATTGAGCCAGAGTGCGGCGATACAGCGAAATTACGACGCTTTGCAGCAACAGTCTCAAGAACAGCTAAGAACCATCAAAGCTTTACGGGAACAGCTAGGTCAAATGCAGGCTGTGGCTGGGATTGGCGAAGCTTATCTCAACAAGTGGCGCCGTCCCTGATTCTCTGATCGGCACGCCACAGTCTAACGCTCCGGGTGCGCCCAGAGCATTTTACCCCTAAAAAGTCCTCTAAACTCGACCTCCTTCCTCTTGTAGCGATAGATTTGAACCTGTCGCTACAAGAGCTTTTTATTGCAAAATATGAGCATAATATTAAGAAATATTACAATAAATAAATTTATGACAGGCGATCGCACCCCTTTTGGCAAATCCAGTCCCACAGACACTAAGGGCCGCGTCACGGTAATTGGAGGTGGCATCGGCGGGCTGACAGCAGCAGCCCTGCTAGCCCGCAGAGGATACAAAGTGCTAGTCTTAGACCAGGCGATCGTCCCCGGAGGATGCGCTTCCACCTTCAAACGCAAAGGCTTTACCTTCGATGTCGGCGCCACGCAGGTTGCAGGATTGGAACCCGGAGGCATTCACCACCGAATTTTCTCAGAATTAGATATAGAACTTCCCGCCGCGACACCCTGCGATCCCGCTTGTGCGGTGTTTTTGCCGGGAGAAACCGCACCGATTAGCGTGTGGCGAGATCCGCAAAAGTGGCAGGAAGAAAGGCAGCGACAGTTTCCCGGAAGCGAACCTTTTTGGCAATTATTGTCTGCATTGTTCAAAGCTAGCTGGAAATTTCAAGGGCGCGATCCAGTTTTACCGCCCAGAAACTTCTGGGATTTCTGGCAATTAATTCAAGCAGTTCGTCCCGATACTCTAATTACTTTGCCTTTCACTTTTATGACAGTGGGAGATGCTTTGCGGCTTTGTGGGTTGGGCGACAATTTGCGCTTGAAAACTTTTCTGGATTTGCAGTTAAAATTGTATTCTCAAGTTGATACTGAAGAAACGGCGCTACTTTACGCGGCCACGGCTTTAGGAGTTTCGCAAGAGCCGCAGGGATTGTATCATCTAGAAGGAAGTATGCAGGTGTTGAGCGATCGACTGGTAGAGGCGATCGAACTCTACGGCGGCAAAGTCCTGTTGCGGCATACAGTTGAAAGTATTGTCACAGCAAATGGCAAAGCCACCGGTACAGTGATTCGCAATCAAAAAACAGGCGAAGTTTGGACAGAAACAGCCGATCGCATTGTTGCCAACGTGACAGCGCAAAATCTAGTAAAATTGTTGTCAAGCGAGCCAAGTGTCGGCAATTTAACAGATAATTTATCGGTTAAATCAGAGACTTCAGAGACAACAAATCAACTCCCAAATCAAATGGCAGGCTACAAATATCGAGTTGATAAATTGCCGCCCGCATCCGGTGCATTTGTCATATATTTGGGAGTGCATGAAAGCGCAATTCCGGCAAATTGTCCGCCCCACCTTCAGTTTCTCTACGATTACGACGGCGAGATTGGGGAGAATAATTCATTATTTGTTTCAGTCAGTCATCCGGGTGATGGGCGAGCACCGGAGGGAATGGCGACAATTATCGCTTCCTCATTTACTGATACTCGAATGTGGTGGAATTCGGTTGATTATGAAGGATTGAAGCAAAAATATACCGCAGGGGCGATCGCCCGTTTGAGCGAATATTTCAATTTGACGCCAGAGTCGATCGTACACCAAGAAGCCGCCACCCCCCGCACCTTTGCCCGCTATACAGCGAGAGATAGAGGCGTTGTCGGCGGCATCGGGCAGCGAATACCAACCTTCGGCCCCTTCGGATTTGCCAACCGCACACCAATTAAAAACTTGTGGTTAGTAGGCGACTCCACCCATCCCGGAGAAGGTACTGCAGGTGTATCCTATTCTGCTTTAACAGTAGTGCGACAAATGGAAGCCGCCTCTAAAATCTAAGGAATGAGAATTAAATAACTTCCACAAGTTTGTGGGATGGGCGTCCCGCCCGTCCTTTTTGGACGGGCGGGACGCC
>NZ_JAUBTI010000127.1:0-17220 GCF_036702415.1 Microcoleus sp. D3_18a_C4
ACTCTCCCCAGAGTTGTCAAGCGTTTTGTGAAAATATTTTTGAATTTTTTTTGAAGCTATACACAGTAAGGGTTTCGGCTCTTAGGTTGCTCTCCGACCTCCGCTGGCTGACTCCTCTTGATGGCTATGGGGTCTTTTTGCCCCGGAAATAGGTTTTTGGGTCCGGGTCTCTCCCGCGAATCGGTAGAATATTTGCACATATAGATGTTCTATATAGAGATGGTCTATATATATGTGTTCGATCGCCCGCTTATGAAAAAACCTGCCGCTCGCCCTAGTGCCTTATTCATTACCTGCGCTTCACTGCTGATCGCTTGCACTCAGACGAACACTCCCCAGACATCGACTACAGTATCTCCAGGTAGTTCGCCATCTCCGGCAACTTCGCCACAGGGTTCGGCTGCGGGGAACTCTACCGCTATTCCCGTTGGGGTTGGGGTGGCGCAAACTAGCAATGTGGCTTTACTGGGTCAGGAACAGGTGGCTGGCGCGAAAATTGCTGAGAAGTATTTCAACGATAAGGGCGGTGTGGATGGGACGCCGATTAGACTGGTGTTCCAAGATACCGGTGGAGATGAACAAGGGACGATCAATGCCTTCAATACTCTGATCAATCAGGATAAGGTGGTAGGTATTGTGGGGCCGACCCTCTCGCAACAAGCTTTTAGTGCAAATCCGATCGCCGATAGAGCAAAAGTTCCCGTACTCGCACCCTCCAACACCGCTAAAGGCATTCCCCAGATTGGCGATTATGTGGCCAGAGTCTCCGCCCCTGTGGCCGTGGTAGCACCAAATGCAGTTAAAGCCGCACTGAAGCAAAATCCCAATATTAAGAAAGTAGCCGTGTTTTTTGCTCAGAATGATGCTTTTAGCAAATCTGAGACTGAAACTTTTCAGACAACGGTTAAAGATATGGGACTGGAATTGGCAACAGTCCAAAAATTCTTGACTACTGATACAGATTTCCAATCTCAAGCCACTAATGGGATAAATGTCAAGCCCGATTTGATAATTATTTCTGGGTTGGCCGCAGATGGAGGCAATTTAATTAAGCAATTACGGGAGTTGGGTTACAAAGGCGTTATCATTGGGGGCAACGGTCTGAATACTTCTAATGTATTTCCTGTTTGCAAGGCTCTTTGCGATGGGGTTTTGATTGCCCAAGCCTACAGCCCGGAATACGAAAATGAAGTGAATAAGGCTTTTCGCGAGGCTTATCGCGCTCAATTCAAGAAAGAACCACCTCAGTTTAGCGCTCAGGCTTTTACGGGCGTACAAGTTTTTGTTGAGTCATTAAAGGCAATTAATGCTAAGTCTAAGGTTACCCAAAAGCCGTTGGCCGAGTTGCGGACAAATTTGAATCAGCAGTTGCTGGTGGGCAAGTACGATACGCCTTTGGGGGAAATTTCTTTTACGCCGGAAGGTGAGATTAATCAGAAAGAGTTTTATGTGGCACGCATTAAGATGGAGGCTGATGGTAATAATGGTAAGTTTGAATTTTTGAAATGAGGGAAGGCACGACACGGATTTTGACACGGATACACGGATTAATTACCGCTCGTTCTTTCTGATGTTGAAGGTAGATGTTGAAGGAAGAGTAAAAAATTGTATGCTGTTTGTTTGTGAATGACTTCGTTGTGATGCCAAATTCTTAACTGGTGATGGACTTAACTCTGTTTTTGCAACAATTTTTGAATGGTTTGTCGATCGGCAGCGTGTATGCTATTTTTGCGCTGGGATACACGCTGGTGTTTTCTATTCTGGGAATTATTAATTTTGCTCACGGTGCAGTATTTACTTTGGGTGCTTATTTCACCTATGCGCTGATGGGAGGTACTTTCGGTTTTAATGGGTTGTGGGCTAATGCTCGAATTCCCCTGCAGTTGCCTTTTGCTGTGGCGTTAATTTTGGGAAGTGTCATGGCTGGTTTGGTAGGAGTAATTGTTGAAAGAGTTGCTTTTTTACCTTTGCGCCGCCGACTCTCAGATCCTCTGCTGACCGTGGTTTCTAGTTTGGGTGTGGCAGTTGCGATCGCCAATATTATCCAATATCTTGTAGGTGCGGAAATTTACACTTTTCCCGCTAACACTTACGGCTATTTGCCCGCTGCAATTAACTTCGGAACAGTAGATAAACCTATTCCGATTCGTACTGTTCAAATAGTAATTTTTGCGGTATCTGTAGCGATTGTAGCTGTCTTAACTTACTTAATAAATTTTACTAAGTTTGGCAAAGCAATGCAGGCTGTGGCTGAAGATGCTACTACTTCTAGTCTGTTGGGTATTGATACTGATAGATACATTGTTTTGACGTTTTTTGTGAGCAGTTTTCTGGCTGGTTTGGCGGGCAGTTTGGTGGGTTCGAGTGTGAGTATTGCTGGGCCGTATTTTGGTATTGCTTTTGGTTTGAAGGGTTTGGCGGTGATTGTGCTGGGTGGGTTGGGGAGTATTCCTGGGGCGGTTTTGGGTGGGTTTATCATTGGTTTGGTGGAGGCTTTTGTGCCGGGAGATTTTTCGGCTTATAAGGATGCTGTTGCTTTTGCCATATTGTTTATTATGCTATTGGTTAGACCGCAGGGTTTGTTTGGACGGCGTTTGATTCAAAAGGTGTAAAATAGATAATTAGGTGATGAAAATTGGGGCAGCCACGGGGGGATTGCCCCCTAAAGAAACTAATTATATCGGAATAATTTAACCGCAGAGGACGCAGAGAACGCAGAGAAAGAGAAGAGAGAAATGAATGATTATGAGGGGACTGGATTTGAGATAAAGTTGGTATTTAAGTATGTTTATTATTTAAAATAAAATCATGGCTACATTTTTTACTACTTATGGGTTTCTGATTGTCTCGATGTTGCTGGGTGCCATGTTGGGAATGTCGCTATATTTGCCTCTAATGACTGGACAGTTATCTCTGGCTAGCCCTGGTTTTTATGCGTTGGGTGGGTATATTGCGGCGATTTTATCTACGACGGTGTTTCAACAGACAGGGGGTTTATTTCCACTGCCATTGCTGTTGGTGGAGATGATAATTGCAGGGGTTGTTTCGGGGTTGCTGGGGATTTTGGTGGGAATTCCGGCGCTGCGGTTGAGTGGGATTTATTTGGCGATCGCAACTATTGCTTTTGTGGAAATTTTGCGGGTTTTATCGCTGAATTTAGATATCACTGGGGGGGCTGTGGGCATTTTTGGGATTCCGCAACCGTTTGGGACGCCGATCGAGTATTTGTGGATTGTACTACCTTTACTTTTGGTAAGTATGGCGATTGTCTATCGGCTGGAACGGATTCGGGTGGGGCGGGCTTTTGCGGCGATTCGGGCTGATGAGTTGGCGGCTGATGCGATCGGCATTAACCCAACTTTTTATAAGGTTTTGGCTTTCACGTTAGGCGCTGTTTTAGCTGGGGTTGTGGGTGCAGTTAGCGCTCATTTTTTGAATACTTGGAACGCCCGTCAAGGGACTTTTGATGCTAGTATTATTTACTTGACTTCTGTGTTGATTGGTGGTAGCAGAAGTTTTCTGGGAGCAGTTTTGGGTGGGATGGTGTTTACTGCTTTACCGGAGGTTTTGAGGGGGATGGCGACTATTCAGGGATTGCCGATTTGGTTGGCGCAATTTCTGCGGGATGGACGTTTAATTATTTTTGGGTTGCTGATTGTTTTGGGGACGATATTTTTTCCGCAAGGTTTGGTGACGCCGGAGTTGTTGAAGAGGTGGAGGAAGGGCGATGACGGTTCTGTTTAAAATTAGATTATTGGTAAAGAAAGGTGCGATCGCATCCACACTTTTCATCGCTCGCCTATCCATAAAAAAAGTAAGGGGCGATCGCATCCACACTTTTGATCGATCGCCTATCTATAAAACCGTGTCTCACAGATCGCTTATGATAAATGTATCCTCGTATGTCTAGGAGTTTAAACTATGTCTCTCGCTGAGTTAATTCCTTTGGTGAACAGTCTGAGCCAGTCAGACAAATTATCACTCTTCAAACTCCTAGCTGTGCAGATCCCAAAGGCTGAACTACAAGTTATCTTTTCTGCATCCGAGTATCCGGTTTGGTCGCCCTACGACGCAACGGAAGCTGCAAACATTCTAATGCAGATGATTCGGGATGACCGAGAGGCATCTACTCATGCCTAGTACGATCGAGTTTCCCTTTTCTGACGATGAAGCATTACCCACGATTCCCATTACTCGCTCGTCATGCAGGCTTTTCTGTCTCGGCGAATGCACTGCTAGATACTGGGTCTGCGGTCAATCTATTACCTTATGACATAGGGCTGCAATTGGGTGCAATTTGGGAGGAACAAACTATCCACTTGCCATTGGCTGGAAATCTTGCAAGGGTTGAGGCGCGGGGTGTATTTGTGCATGTTCAAATTGGGAATCTGGAACCAGTTCGTCTAGCATTTGCCTGGGCACAATCCTCTCAGGTGCCCTTAATTCTTGGGCAAACAAACTTCTTTCGAGAATTTGATGTTTGTTTTCAGAGATCGCGATGCACGATCGAGATTATCCGCTTCTAATCAGCGTCGATGTCGATCGGTAAAAGAAAGAGGGGCGATCGCCTATCAGTAAAAAAGTGAGGGGCGATCGCATCCAGACAAAGAGTGCGATCGCCTATCAATAAAAAAATAAGGGGCGATCGTATCCACACTCCTTATCTCCTGTTGTCTGATGAGGAGATCAATAGGTGACGAAGTGCGAGAAAAAAACCTTAAAGGTCTGAGCAGATAGCTATGATTTGAGCTATTACTTAATTGCTTGGTGTTGCAATGATAGCAAAACCTAAACGAGGCGACTTAACTTCAGGAGTACAATCACCACGGTTAACTACACATTTTTGATAAACATAAGGCACATTAATCGCTTTTACGGAAACCCTAAACCTGCCGATATTCATCACTTCGCCCTTTGTCAACATAGATACAATCTGTTCAACACCTAGATTTACTGCGGTTTGCGATGCCCATACTCCTAAAAAACCAAGTTCAGTAGTCAATCTTTGTTGAATTTGACGTACAAGCTCTGCACTATATCCACTACCAGTGATGGCGGTGAGAAGTATACTTGGTGCATGGTTTTCAGTCGAAGCCCATTCTACAAAAGATTGCGAAGAAAAGTAAACGAAAGAGCTGGAATGATTAGCAATTATTTTATTTCTTTCGTCATTGTAAGTGTCACGATTGGCATCCTTAAATAGAGGTGGTGTAATACTTAGGCTAGTTACTAACTTACCCAAGGTGGGCATTTCTCCATTTAGAATGCTGGTAATTGCACTTGCATCCAGCTTGTAATTGCCAAGACTGCCCTGACCGCAATTAAATATCGGCTTTTGTTCACCTGTAGACAAATTCAATGTATAATCATACTTGCAAGTAGCTGAGGCGGTCTGAGATACAGTTCTTGCTGGTGTGATAATCCGCATTTCCATTTCTACATAAGGCACTTTTTCTTTTCGATAATTAGTAAAAGGTACTGGTACTTTTACACAAACGCCCAATCTACACTTTCTTTCCATTCGTACATCAGGATAAGGAACATCTACCCACCGATATTTGTCAACAGGAACTTTTTCTTTAACCTCATCTATTCTTACACTCCAAGTGTGTTTTGCCTGAACTCTTGCAACAAGAGAAATAATACCGCCTGCAACATTGTATTCAAGTTTTTCAATGCCAGTGTTACCTTGATTCCCAATGTTTACTTTATTGATTGACGAACGAATACTATTTGCTTTGGATTGCCATTGACTAGCAATTGAATCTAAATTTGGAATACAATCCATCATTTTTTGATCGATTGGTTGAAGTAAATTAATTACTTGAGGAGCGGATGTCATAGGATCTTTTGCACAAGCTTCTAAGTTATATGCTTTTGCTTGCTGACATAGACCTAATACGCTAAAAACACTTAACGCGGAAATTAGTCGAAATTTCATTGTTGTATCCTCTATATTAAGGATGAATTATTTGTCTTCCCAATCAAAACCCACACCCGAGCGCCCTGTCAGTCGGATTGAGTCTGAACTTTTCCCGAAAAACTTGCTCAAATGTCCCAAAGATCGGATAATATCGGAAAAACCTGCCTATCAGAGCGATCTATGGACATTGCAGAAGTCTTAAAACTGGTAGATGAAATTCTGTTCACCAATACAGGTGAGTACCCAAAACCTATAAGATAATTTGGAAGTGCGATCGCAACTCGCAACTTAGTAAAGCCCCATCGGTCGCTGTTGGAGATTGGGATTATATGTGCAGTCCCTTTTTCCAGCGAAGCTGCTTCTTATCCTTTTCCACATCATAGACCGATCGCACAAAACTGCAAAGCGAAAAAAGACGGAAAAAGACGGGCATTTCTAAAATCGCAATGCAAGGCGGAAAAAGGCGGATAAAGGCGGATAAAGTCGGGTATACTAACTATAGTTCTCCGACCCCCCTACTGATGGACACTGCCCATATCTTGCAATTTGTAGATAAAGTGATCAGCGCGAAGACAGGCAAACATCTTAATGACTTGCAGCGTAAAATTATCGAGGGAATACTGAAGCGACAAAAGTATTCTGATATGGCAGATACTTACGGTTGTACGGCTGGTCATGCTAAGGATGTAGGTTACGAGCTTTTGCAAATGTTATCTGATGTTTTCGGTGAATCAGTTGATAAAGGTAATCTGGAATCTGTTCTAGAACGGCAATTAAATCTGAATATAAATTTTGGCGATCGCACTACTAATTTTGGTAATAGCAATACAATTAACTATATCAATGCTTGCTCAGAACTATCCACTCCTACCCCAGATAAAAGTCAGCCTCCGACTCCCGACTACCAAGATGGCACGAATCAAGTTAAAATTGAAATGATTGGTAAATTACGACAGTTGGGATTGAAGGATGAGGAAATTGCAGGGGTGCTAGGGCTGACATTGGAGGTGGTGAAGCAGATAGAGTGATAATAGCTTTTAGTTGTTTAAAACACACATCCTCAGTCAGGAGGTATAAGTTTTATGTTTGCAGTTGTCACGCCAGAAAAAATTCATTTGCCCCCAGGAACACTTATAAAATTCCCCGGAAACTGGCAGGATTACCAAGCACTTGTAGCACAATTGGGCGATCGTCAGATTCCACGCATCAAATATCGACCCGGAGAGATTTTGTTAATGTCCCCTTTACCAGTACACGGCAAACAATCTCATATTATTGCAATGGTGGCAATGGTTTTCCTAGATTACTTGGGGCGAGATTATGAAGCGTTTACGCCAATTACGATGGATTTGCCGGAGGTAAGAGGGATTGAACCAGATTATTGTTTTTATATCGATAATTGCGCGGCAATTCTTGGTAAAGATCGGATTGCTTGGGGTGTTGAACCGCCGCCCGATCTAGTAATCGAAGTAGACGTAACTAGCTACACCGATTTAGATGATTACTTGCCTTATAAAGTGCCGGAAGTGTGGCTGTTTAAGAAAAATAAGCTCAGAATTTACGACTTGCAAAACGATCGATATGTAGAAAGTTCAGTTAGCCGTTATTTTCCCAATTTTAATGTATCAGAAATTGTGGAGGAATGCTGGCAAATGTCGCGCGATCGCCCTACAAGTACAGTCATTCGGGAGTTGCGGCAAAAAATTGAAAGGGAAAATGGTTGAATCCTATCGTATTCGGTGAATTGACCATAATTCCTGTAGGGGCAGGTTCACCAACAATAATCGCCTAAAACCCACAATTATCATAAACCTGCCCCCGCCCACCGACTACAAACAATTTCGATCGTGGTTAATCAAACAAACATGGTATTCTGCCAAATCTTAATAGTTTTGTCACTGCTGCCGCTAGCCAAAAACTCTCCTTCCGGGCTAAAATTAACAGAATAGACCGAGTTAGTATGACCCCCAATATTACAAATTTCTTGACCGTCTTTCACTCGCCAAATTTTAATAGTTTGATTGCTGCTGCTAGCCAGAATCTCGCCATCAGGACTAAAAGCAATAGAATCAACATACCAAGAATGTCCTGTGATAGTTAAAACTTCTTGCCAATCTTTGACCCACCAAATTTTAATAGTATTGTCATGGCTGCCGCTAGCCAAAAACTCTCCATTGGGACTGAAAGCTATGCAGCGAACCGAGTCTGTATGACCTGTAAGTGTGCGAATTAGCTTCCCATCTTTAACTAGCCAAATCTTGATTGTTCTGTCCCAACTGCAACTAGCAAGAGTTTCGCCATCCGGGCTAAAAGCAACAAAATAAACTAAATTGGTGTGACCCGCAAGGGTGCGAACTTCTTGCCCGTCTTTGACGCGCCAAATCTTGATTGTTTTGTCCCAACTGCTGCTAGCAATCAGAGTTCCATCGGGACTGAAAGCTGCGCCGTAAACTGAGTTACTGTGACCGATCAGAGTACGCATTTGTTGTCCATCTTTCATCCGCCAAAGTTTGACAGTTTTGTCGTGGCTGCTGCTGGCTAGCATTAGTCCGTCCGGGCTGAAAGCTACTGTATAAACTGAGTTAGCGTGTCCTGTGAGGGTGACAATTTCTTGCCCGTCTTCAACTCCCCACAGCTTGATTGTTTTGTCATCGCTGCCGCTGGCTACAACTTCTCCGTTGGGGCTGAAAGCCACAGAGTAAATTAAGTTTTTGTGACCTGTGAGGGTGTGAAGACATTGCCAGTTATAGGTTTGCTGTTGGGGCTGGTCGGGAGTTTTTCCTGGTTTAACTAACTTGGAATTTGTTTGAGGAATTGCTAGATCGATCGCAACTTGGGGATTAATTTCTTTTAATACTTCAACAGCCGTTTGATAGCGGCGGTTGGTAGCATTTTCAATCATTTTGTCTAAAATTTTTCCGAGTTGTTCACTCACGGGGTTGTTGGCCAAATACTGCCGCCATATCCAGGAATCTTCACCCGGATCGAACAGGTCAAATGGGGAAACTTGAGTTAGCAAATACAAACAAGTTACGCCTAAACTGTACAAATCGCTGGTAAAAAATGCTTTGCCTCTAGCTTGTTCGGGGGCGATGTATTCGGGGCTGCCGATGCTGGTTCCTGTTTTGAGTAAGGCTGTACCTGTGGCAATTTTGGCTGCGCCAAAGTCTACTAAAACTAATTGTTTGTCGGCGCGGCGGATGATGTTTCCGGGTTTGATGTCTCGGTGAATAACGTTGTGGGAATGGATGAAGTGAAGGACGGGTAATAAGCTATTGAGTAAGTCTTGAATTTGATTTTCGGTAAATCTGCCTTCTGTTTCTACAATTTGTGCTAAATTTTGCCCGTCGATAAATTCTTGGACTACATATTGTCTGCTGTCTTGGATGGAGTAGGCTAATAGTTCGGGAATTTGGGCGTGTTTGCCCAATTCGTCTAATCGCATTGCTTCTTGTTCAAAAAGTTCGGCTGCTTTTTTGCTGTTGCGATTGCTTGCTGATGGGATGAGTTGGGTTTCTGCGGGTAAAAATTGTTTGATGACGCAGCGAGGTTTTGAGGGTTTGTCTTCGTCAACGGCGAGGAATGTTCTACCAAAACCGCCTTGTCCGATCGCCTTTATAGCCCGGTAGCGATCGCGCAGCAGCAGTTTTGAACGGCAATGTTTGCATAATTTGACTGCGGGAGGGTTTTGTGGCTTGGAACAGTTAGGATTCAGACAGTAACTCATTCGATTTTAGATTTCGGATTTGTGATTTTTGATTTTAACTTTTTGAATATTTCCACAGCGCAGTAGATATTATACCTCATTAGCTTTTTAGGAACGGGCTTCTAGCCCATTCCACAAGAAATTCACTCTTTGTGGAACGGGCTTCTAGCCCGTTAAGCGAGAATGGTTATCTGGGCGTGAGTTCCGGGATACCTTAATATATATGCCAGTTGCGTCAGTTCTGTTTTAGAAGTTCCACATTACCGGATTATCGTCTAAATGGTCGGTGACTGTTCGCCCGATCGCGTCAATTTCTTTTAATTCCTCTTCACTCAATTTTACCTCAGCAGCTTTAGCATTTTCGGCTGCTTGTTCCCCGTCGCGCGCGCCGACAATTGCATTTGTTTGCGGCTGGGAAATCAACCAAGCTAAAGCTAAGTTGCCCAAGCTTGTTTGATGGCGATCGGCAATTGGCCTGAGTTGATTTAATGCTGTTTGCACTCGGTCGTAATTTTCTTTGATGAACAGCTTATTTTTGGCGCGGTGGTCGCCTTCTTCAAACTTGTGTTCTGGCCCGAATTTACCTGTCAATATTCCTTGAGCTAGAGATGAATAGGCAATGATGGAGATATGATTGTCCACACAATAGGACATAGCATCTTTTTCTACCCAGCGCCAAAACAGAGAATAGGGCGGTTGCAAGCTGTCGATGCGTCCGTATTGGGCGGCTTCTTCTATTTGGGCGCGGGAAAAGTTGGAAACGCCGATCGCCCGAATTTTTCCCTGTTCTTTTAACTTGTTCAGGGCGTCCATTGTTTCTGCAATTGGCACTAACTCGGAATTCCAAGTGCCAGCGGGCCAGTGGATTTGGTAAAGGTCGATATAATCGGTGTTGAGGTTTTTTAGCGATCGATCGCAGGCTTCGATTACCAAATCGGGTTTCAGGTGGTTGGCGAAAACTTTGCTAGCATAAACTACTTGCGATCGCACATCTGAAAGTGCTTGACCGATAATTTGTTCCGAATGCCCTTCTCCGTAAACCTCAGCCGTATCAAAGGTGGTAATACCTGCCTCAAAAGCCGCGCGCATTGCTTTGACAGTTTCAGCATCCTCAATTCCCACCCACATCCGCTTCCCAGCTTGCCAAGTCCCCATAATTATCGGGGTAATCTGAATTTGTGATGTTCCCAATTGTCGCTTTTGCATACCCTAAGTCCTCATTTATATTTTTAGTATTCACCCTCAAGCTCTCTAATCTTAACAGAAAAAAGTTGGGTAGTCATCCACAGTAATGATATCGTTTTCTTATGCAATAATTATAGTGATGTACAAAGTTAAAAATTGCCCTAATATAGTTTTGCAGTTTTTGTGAGAAAGACGAGGTTTTACGAACCAAACGAAAACTTCGCTGCCGCAAAGTATTATTAAGTCTTTAAATATAAGTGGTTTTCCCCGATTTTTTACCTACAGATCGATGTCTTTTAAAAGGTAGCACTTATGAATAATATTCCCCAAAATAAGTATAACAAACAGCACATTGTCTATAGAGTAATACGGTTAAGTTAATGTTTTTTTGTCCGAAGAGATCTTTGGGCGAAGCATAAGCCCTTCGGGCAGGATTCGCCAACGCCGGATCTGTTTTTCACAGGGTTTTGTCTCCATGAGTGTCTTATGTGAACCGTATTGACCTAGGGACATTTTATTGGCAAAATACAACCTTTTGCTAGCAATCCCTCAATCCATTCTACCCTAGTCCCAAACTACCTTGTAAAGCAAGAATTTAATCCTCTAAAATCAGTTTTGCATTTTTTTGTGTTGCTTGAGAACTTTAGCGGGACTGATAAATGAAATGCCCTGAGAAGAAGAGGTACTAATCATGACAGCTTCAATGACAGGCTCATAAACCGTTTTTTCTGCAACCCACTCCACAATAAAGTTTGCACCAGATCCTCCACTTGTATCATCGGCTGCAATAAAAAATTCTGTGGAAGCAAGCGGTTTGAGTTCTACTGGACTCTTAATGTCCTGCCTGATCAATTTCCCCTCACTATCGTAGTAACGCACCGAAGTAATAATAATCGAATTTGTCAGATCCGTATTGCGGATACTGAGCGTGGCTGACAAATTCATGACTTGATCCTTACTATTGTAGTGATAAATATGTGAGTAAATAGGGACATATACGGTTTGTCCCATCACAACTTTTGTTTTATCTAACGGGACTGCTCTCAGTGAAATTTCACGTTTTATATCGGGTTGTTGTCTTTGTGAGGTAGTTTGGTCCCCACAAGAGATCAGGACGATCGCCCCGATCGCCCAACCCACCCAGAAATCCTGTTTCAGCTTCATTGGCATTTATCTAAATACACCACATACATTGCAGTTACGTCAACAGCAGAGTGCACCTTCTCTTTCGTTTGAGGCAGCTTAGTGATAAGGTTTGAGCGGCAGTTCAACCTGGAACGTTGAGCCTTGGCCCACTGCACTCGTCACCTGTATTTGTCCGCTGTGTGCCTTGACAATTTGTTGGACGATCGCCAACCCCAGCCCAAAGCCTCCACTCTCCTGCGAGCGATCGGTGTCTACTCGATAGAAGCGATCGAAAATATAGGGTAAGTCCGCTTCTGGAATACCGATTCCCGTATCGATAATCTGAATGACTGCCAAATGGGAATGAAGAACTAAGCGTATCTTTACAGTTCCGCCAACAGGAGTATATTTACAGGCATTGTAAAGCAAGTTTTCGACTACTTGCCGTAGCAAATCAGGATCGGCCAATAATTCAATCGGTTGTTCCGGTGATTCGCAGGTGAATTTGATATTTTGGGCTTCTGCAAGTGCGAGAAACTGGGTTGCTAAATTGCTCAGCAACTCGTTGAGATTGATTAACCTGAGCGATTCCGGCGCAAGTCGCCCTTGATGACGAGCCAACAGTAGTAAATTATTCACCAGCGCTCCCATTGATTTTGCGCTATCTACAATGTTTTCTAAGGGAGGATGGTAACGCGAATCATCACCCGCGATGAGCAACCCAAGCTGGGCATTAGTGAGAATGGCAGAGAGGGGCGATCGCAACTCGTGAGAGGCATCGGCTGTAAAGCGCTGAAGCTGCTGATAGGCTTGCCGAATCGGTTGCATGGCCAGCCCGCTGAGAAACCAACCTGTGAGGGCAATTAAGCCCAGTGTCAGCGGGACAGCGAGAGTTAGCACAATCTGAAGCTCAGTGAGCCTGTTTTGAGTTTCTGTCAGGGGAGTTGCAACCTGAAGATAACCGAGTACCCGACTTCTACCTTCAACGGGTAATGTCACCTGACGCAGCCAGATTCCTTTTCCCAAAAGTGGATCGGGCGATCGAACTGTGAGATAACCAAAAGGCGTATTTAACCGATCGGGAGGAGAATTCCCAAAAAAACGAACTAGCCGCCCTTGTGCGTTATACCAGCGCACGTAAATCAGATCTTCAGCAAGGGGATGAGAACCACTGCCTAACAAAGAAACATGACTCAGATCGACCTGGTTCTGGTTTTGGCGAACTTCATAATGCACGCTGGCAGCCATGACTCTAGTTTTGTCATATAGCAGTCGATCAAGCGCCTCTAGTTTATCTTTTACCTCAATCTGGTAAATCACTCCTGCAAACAGCACAAGAATGCTTCCCATTGAGAGGGTGAACCAACGAGCCAGATTCCGACGACTTTGATTAAACACAGCTTGCCTTTACGATCGTTACTTTTCAGGGCAAGTGAGGCGATAACCCATACCGTAAATGCTCTCAATCCAGTCTGCCGATCCTACAGTCTGCAAGCGTTGGCGGAGTTTGCGAATTAGAACCGTAATCGCATTGCTCTCTGGTTCAGTCCCCCATTCCCACACGCCTTGTTCAATCTGATTCCGAGTCAAAACTTGCCGGGGATGACGCATAAAATACTCCAACAACTGAAACTCGCGACTGGAGAGGGAAACAGTTGCACCTTGTCGCTCAACAGTAAGAGTATCAAGGTGGAGGTGCAGATCCTCAAGGCTGAGCGTATCTCCTTGCCAAAGGGGCGATCGCCGTCTTAATGCCCGCACTCGTGCCATGAATTCAACCAAATCGATCGGTTTCACCAGGTAATCATCTGCACCTGCGTCTAACCCGGTCACTTTTTCAGGCGTGGTATCTCTTGCCGTGATCATCAAAATCGGCGCTGTTTTCCCTGCTGCTCGATATTGACGACAGAGATTTACCCCACTGATATGTGGCAACATCCAGTCCAAAATCAACAAATCATATTCTTTTTCTGATAACAGCCACTGTGCCGTTTCTCCATCTTTTACCCCATCCACGCTATGTCCTGCTTGAGACAGCACTGTTTGAAGTGGCATCAGTTGCTTTGGGTCGTCCTCCACAAGTAAGATTCTCATATTTCTGTTTAATTCGGCTTGTCGAACTGAAACATTTGACGCATCGTCCTTGAGTATGATTTCAGCAGAGCGGTAACTCCACTAAAGTGCAAATATAGCAATCCTAAATCATTTGTGAATTTCTTACTCCCTCCCCAAGGCATCGGGGAGGGTTGGGGTGGGGTAAAAAATTTATGTGGCAGGTTACTAAACGTTGGCTAAAAGCATCAGGCGCAGAGTTTTGGGTGCCATTGCCGTTTGTGGCGATCGCGTTTTGGGTTGGTTCCAGTTTCCTAATGGCTCAAGAATTACAACAACCCCAGATAGTAAAGAATAAACTTCAGGCAGATACTCAGCTTAAAGCAACGGTGTCTGTCAATATATTGCTGATCAACGCGGTGATTAACCGAAAACAAGGAACAACCCAGGTTGCGGTAGAAACAGCAGAACCCATTTTGAAGCGATTGGAATTA
Source organism: Microcoleus sp. D3_18a_C4 (assembly GCF_036702415.1). Lineage (NCBI taxonomy): Bacteria > Bacillati > Cyanobacteriota > Cyanophyceae > Oscillatoriales > Microcoleaceae > Microcoleus > Microcoleus sp. D3_18a_C4. Next base: position 14,486 of record NZ_JAUBTI010000127.1, read on the forward strand.
GAATTGCCAATGACTGACGCAACCCAGATAGAGGCAGCGATCGCGCAAGAGCTCCAGTTATCACGTCAAAATGTTCGCCAGTTAGTCCGTTACGAAATCGTTGAATAAGTTTATTGTTTCAAGATTGCGATCGCATCCAGTAGACCTCTTGCAAAAATCCTTTTCATCAATTGATGGGACGGGCTCTGGGGCCCATCCCACAAGAGTTATTTTTTTTTGTGGGACGGGCCGGAGAGCCCGTCCTATTTATTTTTGCAAAAGGTCTAGCCAAATAAGGTTGCCAAATCCATAGGTTTCCTCACTGCGATCACGCAAATTTTTAAGTGGCAAGAAGCGCCAAATTCTCTGGCCACTTCACTGTGAGGAACTACTGAAGGACGATTTGGTTATTGAGCGAAACATTCGGTGCAGTTTGCCGAGCAATTTGTTCTGCCAATGCTTTTTGTTCTGCCGTTTGAACGCGCCCTGTTAACACAATCGAATTATCCCGGTCGTCTGCGTCCAAATCGAATTGCTTGAGGGTGGTATCGGAGTCCAAGGCATCTTCTACGCGATCGGCAATATCGTCAATGTCTTGATTTTGAGGCGTCTGTGCGGTCGTGGTTGCAGGCGCTGGAGTGGTTGGAACAGTCGTATTTCCAGTGGCAGTTGTGGGAGCAGAAGGAGATGGAACAGTTGTCTGTGGAGTATTGGGGGGGGTGCAAGCACCTAAACCCAAAATTGCAACAGTGCTGACGCTGATTCCTTGCACAAATAGCTTTAATAATTGCATATTCTTTGTTTGTTTTGTTTGTTGGGAAACGCCATTTTGCCGATAAACCTCAGCATGAAGTCTTTGAGCATTTGAACTCAACAAGTAAATGTACCATAGTTCATCCATCAAAAGGAATGCTTTTTACAACCCTTTTAATAAAAGGTAACAATAAATCAAATCGCGTGAACTAAGGTTGGCAAGTTTATAAGTTATCTTAATCGGTTTTCTACCTAAGTATAGGGAGCAAATGTGATCCAAATGTGAGTAACAGAAATCAGTCTATCACTTTTCCCTCACATTCATCAATGAGGCTAGAAACAAGACGAAACAACAGAGAAGCACTTGACTTGACAAGAAATGTTATGACTGCAACCAATGTAGAAAAATTAGTAGAACACTCTTGGCATCACCTCTCTGTCGAGAAAGTAGCTCGGCTTTTAGAGACTGACCTGGAAATAGGTCTATCTTCCGAGCTTCGATCGAGAAAGCAGTTAAGGAAGGGCGCACGGTTTATAAGAATCTGCTGCGGGCGATCGCCTTCATCCTGCCCGTGAATGGTGGAGAGTCCATGACCATCTTGATTGCCGTACTTTTGGCAACCCCACTACCCATTTTGCCAGTACAAATTCTCTGGCTGAATATGGTCAGTTCAGTTGCGTTGAGCTTACCGTTGGCATTTGAGCCGCCCTCTCCCGATGTCATGCAACAGCCGCCTCGACCTGCCAATGAACCGCTTCTGTCTCGCAGGCTGACCGCTCGGATTCTGACAGTTTCGGTATTTAACTGGATTGCGATCTTTGGGATGTTTGAATGGATCGTCCAAACCACAGGCAATGAAGCTCTAGCCCGGACGATGGCAATTCAAGCATTGGTTGCGGCAGAAGCTTTTTACCTGTTAAGTATCAGTCGCTTCGTTCCGGCGATCGTCGCCAAACTGCGCGGTAAAGATGAATCAGTTGGCTATGCTGTGGCGATCGGCATTGGGGCTATTTTCATTCTCCAATTCCTGTTTAGCCAATGGGGCATTATGAATCAGTTATTCAACACAGAAGCTTTGAACACAATCCAAGGCTTAATTTGTATTGGATTCGGACTGCCAATGATTCCTTTGTCAGCTTTGCTAAAGCGTTTTGCACCTCTGAACTAAGTGGTTTTTGTGATGCGGCCATTCAGAGCAGCTTTACACACTATTTACCACTTTTGTAGCGTTGAATATTGAATATTTATCATGAATTCCCAAAATCTCAAACGTGCTAGCGGCCTATTTACTAATCATCAAAACGCAGAGCAGGCGCTAGTTGAGCTAAAAAGCAGGGGCTTCCCCATGCACAAAATTTCTGTGATTGCTCAACCTTCTGACCATGATGATTTGGACTCTCTGGGGGTGCAGCAAATTTTAATCACAAGAGCAGCCGGCGCACAAGTAGGCGCTATATTAGGCAGCCTACGACTAGGTTCAGTAGCCTTAATTGTTGGACTCAGCAGCCTGCTAATTCCCGGTATTGGTCAAGCAGTAGCGGTGGAAAGCATTTTAGCAACTTTCTTTGGAAGTGGGATTGCTGCAACTGCTGGCGGTCTATATGGCGCACTTCAAGGATGGTTGGTGCCCGAAGAACAAGCAAGAATTTACAATAACAGATTTAACCAGGGAGATTATTTGATCGTGATGGAGGCAAGAGAAAATGAGATCGTGATTGCTGAACCTGTCCTTAAACGTTGGGAGATTCTGACGTGGCGTGTCTGTGATGCTACCTAAATTCAAGGTCAGAAAAGACGATTACCTTTGAGGAATTTATTCCCGCCAATCAGAACGTCCAAAACCCAATCAAATATTGGAAGGTCGATGATTTTGGGCGATCGCTCTCCTACTCCTTACAGATGGATCGACAACTTCCAGTACCCGCTTTAGGAATGAGAATTAAATAACTTCCACTCTTGAAAGTGGGATGGGCGTCCCGCCCGTCCTTTTTGGACGGGCGGG
>NZ_JAUBTI010000128.1:0-17035 GCF_036702415.1 Microcoleus sp. D3_18a_C4
GCGTCCCCGCTCGCGTATTGTACAATACGCGAGCGGGGACGCTCGCACTGTAAATGCAAAACTGAGATGCTCCCGTGAATTTTCTTGTGGAACAGGCCGAAAAGCCTGTTCCTAAAAAGCTTATTGAGAATGGTGCAACATCTCAGTTAAAACCGACTCAAATAGTAATCTCAATTTTGAAAATTAGAGTTACACATATATTCTGCGCTAACTCTATACAAAAACAGCTTTGATAGAATTGCTACAGTCGTCTTTAGACGACTTCAGCTATGAGACAGGGGTTTAAACCCCTGTTGGACTGTTGGACTGTCGGACTAATGGCACACCCTACAAAATTACCAATGACTGATGACTCTTTAATTCTTTTACGTGGTTGGCGAGGGCGAAGGTGGGCTGTTTTTGGTAGGTTGCTCTGGCTTAGCTTTGGGGTCTGGTTTTGGTGGCGCAGGCGGAGGGAAAGTCGCCGCGCGTCTGGGCATTTGTAGCGCTGTTCGGAATGCAGAAGACGGGAAGAAATCGCTAAATTGAGAAAGTCGAACTGCTAGAGGTTCTGGTGCATATTCCCACAAGCTTTCGTAGTAGAAGAAAGCGGCGCCTAAGCCGTATTCTTGGACTGCTTGCACCTGAGATTTAATTTGCTTAATCGGTACTGGGTTATTTCTCAAACCTGTCATAATCCCAACTCCGGTGGGAATTTTTTGCTGTGCTTCTTGCATTTCTGGACGGTTAAGCTTGTCTACAAATGATTCTAAATTGGAACGGTACACTTGCACAATTAGCTCGTCGGCAATATCCAAACGCACCCAAGCCCGCCAATCTTGTAGGTGATGTTTGTAAGCAAACTCGTAGTAATTGGGAGAAATTGAGAAAATTGCATTGGGTTTGACTGCTTTGACGGCTTGATTTAGCTGCGACATAAAAGCGGTAATTTTATTGGCTCGCCATTGCACCCATGCTGGGTTTTGAAAATCTTTTGGCGGAGCTTTTTTGGTTTCTTTGGTATACAAAGCAACTGTGTACTCATCGTATCCAAATTCCGACGGCAAACTCATGTGATCGTCAAATTGAATGCCGTCGGCGTTATATTTAGTGGTGATTTCTAGTACGAGTTGGGTAATGAATTGCTGCACTTCTGGATGAAAGGGATTGAGCCAAACTACTTCGCCACCTGCACCGATTGATGTTTGGCTGCCGTCCTGTTTTTGTGTCAGCCAATCGGGATGATTTAAGGCTAATTCTGATGTGGGAGGAGCCATGAAACCAAACTCAAACCAAGGAATTACTAGCAGGCCTTGGCGGTGAGCTTGAGCGATTAAATCTCCGATCATATCCTGTCCCTCTAACCCTCTGTAAATAAAGGGTTGAATGTCTTTTTGCTGCGCTACATCGCTGGGATACATTGCATAGCCAGAATTCCAGACAACGGGATAGATTGTGTTGAAATTTAACCGTTTTAGTTTGCTGACAGCATCTCCTAGTTTGCGACGATCTCTGAGGATGTCTTTGTCGTTTGTCGTCATCCAAACGCCGCGAATTTCCTGGCGGGGTTGCTGGGCGATCGCCGGAATGAAGTTGTTGGCCAGCAATACTATAATGAATGAGAGGGCAAACAGAAGCGGGAAAAGAGTTTTAATCGATCGCTGCCAACTGCGGGGAATGATGCGTAATGTCATAGTTTTGAATGGTGAGTTAGCTATTGAAACACACCCTGGCATAATTTGGTGATAAAATTTGCTCGCTCTACAGTCTACAGCCATTTGCGCTGAATGTGGGATCGGTTAACTGAAATGGGTGAATTGATGTTATGCGATCGCAACTGAGCTCAGTATAATCTCTGAGACAGAGGGTAAGTGACAGCATTCTGTCTAACTCCTGGGAAATCATTAATTACGCACTGCCAGCTATCCTTACCGGACTCTGCGGCCCAAGGAGTGCGAGTGCTGTACAATATCGGGGAAAAGAATATCTCGATCGAACATCTGTAATTGTGAAACATTTAGTGTTAATTGGCGGCGGTCACAGTCATGCTATTGTATTAAAAATGTTCGGTATCAACCCGCTGCCGGGAGTGCGTTTGACTCTGATTAGCGACGTGCTGCACGCACCTTATTCGGGGATGCTGCCGGGACACGTTGCCGGGTTTTACGATTATGATGAATGTCACATCGATTTGCGATCGCTCGCGGAATTTGCCGGATGTCAAATATTAATCGATCGGGCGATCGCGATCGACCTTAACAAAAATTTAGTTATTTGTCAAACTCGCCCTCCCGTTAATTTTGATGTGCTTTCTGTGGATATCGGCAGCACTCCTGCGACTTTATCTGTACCGGGTGCTGCTGAATATGCAATTGCAGCTAAACCCGTACCGGAGTTTTTAGCTAGCTGGAATCAGTTAATTTCCGAAAGGCAAAACCATCCCCAAAAACCGCTGCGTATAGCTATTGTAGGCGGCGGTGCCGGCGGCGTAGAATTAGCATTAAATATGCAGTTTCGATTGGGGAAGGAAGAGGGAAGAAGGAAGAAGGAAGAAGGAAGAGGGAAGAGGGAAGAAGGAAGAGGGAAGAAGGAAGAGGGAAGAAGGAAGAGGGAAGAAAATTTAGAAAATTTATCATCAGAAATTCATTTGTTTCATAGCGGTGCTGAATTAATGCCGGGACATAACAAACGGGTGCGTCGCCGCCTGAAAGAAATTCTGATTAGTCGTGGGATTAAACTGCATTTAATGGAAAAAGTTAGTGCTATAGAAAAGCCAGAAACGATTGACATAAAAGATAATCAAGAATGCCCGATGCCCAATGCCCAATGCCCAATGCCCAATGCCAAAATTTCCTGTCAATCAGGTTTAGAATTAGAGTGCGAGATAATTTTTTGGGTGACACAAGCATCGGCAGCCAATTGGATAAGAGAATCCGGTTTAGCAGCCGACTCAAACGGCTTTATGCAAGTCAACGATTGCCTGCAATCAGTCTCTCACCCCAACGTATTTGGGGCTGGCGATATCGCTGCGATGGTTAATTATCCGCGTCCCAAAGCAGGCGTGTTTGCCGTGCGTCAGGGCAAACCGCTGTTTGAAAATTTGCAGCAGTTTTTATTGGGAAAACCGCTGAAACCCTTTGTACCGCAAGAACAATACTTAGGCTTAATTGGTACTGGGAATAAAAGGGCGATCGCATCTCGCGGCAATTTCATGTGGGAATCACGGTTGTTGTGGTATTGGAAAGATTGGATCGATCGCCAATTTATGCAAAAATTTAGCAATCTGCCCAAAACCCGCAATACCAAATAGCAATACATTCAGATATTTTCCGTTCTTCCTCTGCGTCAAGAGCGTCCTCTGCGGTAAATAAAAAAAGTCTTATTCAAAAACCATTGAAGCTTGCTATAGTAATATCAGAAGTAAGAAAAACTAACTATGTTCAGAAAAATTGGATTTGGGCTGCTTTGGATTGCATTTATCACCTACGCCTTTGTATTTGCACCACCCGACAGCCCAGAAAAAACCATCACACTAATTACCAATATTTCCACAGGCAAAATAGCAGACATCAACCCTTTAATTGTAGCGTTATTCAACCTCATGGGAGTCTGGCCGCTCATCTACAGTTGCGTCTTATTTGCTGACGGCAGGGGCCAGAAAATACCTGCATGGTTATTTGGCGTTTTATCCTTTGGCATCGGCGCATTTGCCTTGCTGCCTTATTTAGCCCTGCGCCAGCCGAATCCAGAATTTTCCGGTCATAAAAATATCTTTTTAAAGATATTAGACTCCCGTTTTACTGGATTTTTCTTAACATTAGCTGCTGTTGGTTTAGTTGCCTTTGGCTTGACAAAAGGCGATTGGTCTGATTTTATTGGGCAGTGGCAGACTAGCCGCTTTATCCATGTAATGAGTTTAGATTTTTGTATGCTTTGCCTACTATTTCCTGCCTTATTAGGAGACGATATGGCGCGCCGAGGAATGCAGAGTTCTATAGCATTTTGGGCAGTAACATTAGTACCGCTGTTCGGGCCGCTGGCTTATCTGTGCACGCGCAAACCCCTACCGGAAATTAATACTGAAACTGTTACAAATTAGACAGCAGTGCAGGGAATTTTCAGTTTAATGTAGAAATCAATCACAAGTAATCAGAGAAGAAACAGGCAAGATGGCTGTTTCACAATAAGTAAGTAAGTTTTATTGTGGGGAGTAGGGGTTGGGCTTCTAGCCCGCCCATGACACACTGATTACAAATAGTGCCAAATCTGAGTATTAATGTAAATAATTATCTCCCAGTCTCTAGCAAATGAAAAAATTTCCTATTGTTGGCATCACAACATACAACCGCTGTCCAGCAGGCGAATATCGCTTAAATGGAACTTATATTGATGCAGTTCAGGCGGCTGGTGGCATTCCGATTTTACTGCCGCCCAATCAATTAGATCCCGCTAGTATTTTTGATGCAGTAGATGGTTTGATTTTTTCCGGCGGCGGAGATATCAACCCAGAACTTTATGGCGGTTATGTCGATCGCACAGTTTACTCGGTTAATGCAGAACGCGACAATTTTGAATTAAACTTAGCAAAGCTAGCTTTGAAGGCTGACATACCTGTGTTGGGGATTTGCCGGGGAATGCAAATCCTGAACGTAGCCAGCGGCGGCAGTTTGGTGATTCACGTACCGGATGCTTACGGAGATGAGGTTAATCACGGATCGGGAATTCCCCCGCGTGCGATCGAGCATACCATTGAAATTGAGCCAAACAGTCGGCTAGCAAAAATTATGGGAAAAACTTCAACAACAGTTGTTTCCTGGCATCATCAAGCAGTTAGGAAAGTAACACCCGATTGGCGAATTGTAGCCGATGCACCTGATACTTTGGTAGAAGCAATGGAGCACTGTTATCACCCTTGGATGATAGCAATTCAATGGCACCCAGAAATGTCGCCAAACTGTTCGGTAAACTCGCGAATTTTTAGGGCTTTCGTAGAAGCAGCCGCTTCAAGATTTATGAATTCTACCAAGTCAGCATCACAGGCAATTCATACATTTTTATAGTCACTTATTCTTGATAGTCAGTATCTATTTCAATATCCAGGGTATCTTCATCTATTCTGACATAAAGAACATTCGGGCGACAGCAAACCTGACAATCTTCGATATATGATTGCTCCATACCACCGCTGATATCAACAAAAGTTGTACTCGGTTCGCCGCAGAAAGCACAGTAATATTCAGCCGTTGTTTGCATTTTTCTCGCACTCTCTTTTTGTGACTTCGTGGCGGTAGCGAAACATATCTGTTAACCGCATTTCCACCCACCAACCTAACAACAAATCGACAATCGGGCCGCCCGGTATCGAAAATGCGATCGCATCTGTCAATCTAGTCTTGCCATTTTCTGAGGTAAACTCGTGTCGGTGAGTCCAACGTGCCATCGGCCCCTCAGTTTGTTCATCAACAAACAAGCGATATTGTTCGCACTCAGTGTGAGTCGCCACCCATTTTACAGGAATCGGCCCCAATAACAGGCGAAATTCTGATACAGCACCCACATCGAGTCCCCCTTCGCGGCGAATGATTTTCACCGGTTGCCAAGGCGGAGTCAAAAGTTGCAGAATGTCCGGCCTTTCGTGAAAGTTCCAGACAGCTTCAACGGTAGCATTAATTAAGGATGAATATTTAAAATGGGGCATTTTCTAGATTAAGTTAAACAGTTATTTGCGATCGCGTTTCAGCATTTGCAGTATTATCCTCTGTATCAGTACAAACAGCAACTGTTAGTTTCAATCCCAAAGCATTCAGCCAAGTCCCCAGATTATAAATCGCATCACTTCCTTGCTGTGACAGCAATTCATCCAGTTTTTTTAAGTGCAATTCATATTGTTCTGGAGTCATTTTTGGTTGACCTAGAGCTTCAGCTACATCGCCCAGAGCTCGTTTCAGCAATGCTTCGTCAGGTTCTTCGCCTTCATCTAATTCAAAATGAGTTTCGAGATAGACTGCCGCATAACCGGGGTTTTTTAGCCGTGCCATCAAAAAGTCATGATACGGTAAACTTTTAGGCATTTTTTTAACTCCTATAATCTGTCCAGTATTCTATTGCTTGGCGAATGTCTCGGTCTTGAGTGCTTTTATCTCCTCCGCACAGAAGAAGTATAATTGTTGTTCCTACTTGCCCAAAATAGATTCTGAAACCAGGGCCATAGTCTATCCTTAATTCAAAGACTCCATTTCCAACTGATTGACAATCTCCCAAATTCCCCAAAATAACTCGGTTAAGTCTTTTATTGATAATTGTTGAAATTTTGCTATCTCGGAGCGAATCATACCAGTTATCAAACGGCACTTGACCGTCTGAGGCAACATAACGCTGAATTTCACTCTCGTTGGACTTCTGCCATAATTGTATTATACTATGTCGCTCCTCGTCTTATCTTGAACCGGTTGCCAATGCGGAGTCAAAAGTTGCAGAATGTCCGGCCTTTCGTGAAAGTTCCAGACTGCTTCAACGGTGGCATTAATTAAGGATGAATATCGAAAATTAGGCATTTTGTATATCAAGTTAAACAGTTATTTCAGATCGCGTTTCAGCATTTGCAGTATTATCCTCTGTATCAGTACAAACAGCAACTGTTAGTTTCAATCCCAAAGCATTCAGCCAAGTTCCCAGATTATAAATCGCATCACTTCCTTGCTGCGATAGCAATTCATCCAGTTTTTTTAAGTGCAATTCATATTGTTCAGGAGTCATTTGTGGTTGACCGAGAGCTTCTGCTACATTGTTAAGTACCATTTTTAGCAGTTCTGCCTCGGGGTTTTCTTCTTCAAAAAAAGCCTCTAGATACATAGCAGAATCTATGGGGTTTTTGAGAGATTGTATTAGTGAGGGATGGTAAGGTAAACTTTTAGGCATTATCTTCACTCCTGTAATCAGTCCAGTATTTGATAGCTTGCTGTATGTCTCGGCCTTGAGTGCTTTTATCCCCGCCTATTAAAAGCAGGATAATAGTTGTGCCGACTTGTCCGAAATAGATTCGGTATCCAGGGCCATAATCTATTTTTAATTCATAGACTCCTTCTCCAACAAATCGATAATCTCCGAGATTGCCGAGTTGAACTCTGTCTAATCTCAACCTAATTCTAGCTTTAGCTTTGCCATCTCGGAGAACATTAAACCATTCCTCGAAAGGCACTCTGTTGTCTGGCGTAGTATAACGCTGAATTTCTTTCGGTTGGACTTCAGGCATAATTGTATTATAGTATGTCGCTCCTCGTCTTATCTTGAATCGGTTGCCAATGCGGAGTCAAAAGTTGCAGAATGTCCGGCCTTTCGTGAAAGTTCCAGACTGCTTCAACGGTGGCATTAATTAAGGATGAATATCGAAAATTAGGCATTTTGTATATCAAGTTAAACAGTTATTTGCGATCGCGTTTCAGCATTTGCAGTATTATCCTCTGTATCAGTACAAACAGCAACTGTTAGTTTCAATCCCAAAGCATTCAGCCAAGTTCCCAGATTGTCAATCGCATCACTTCCTTGCTGCGACAGCAATTCATCCAGTTTTTTTAAGTGCAATTCATATTGTTCTGGAGTCATTTTTGGTAGACCCAAAGCTTCTGCTACATCGCCCAGAGCAAGTTTCAGCAATTCAGGTTCCGGGTCGATTTCCTCTATAGTCGCCGTTATATAGGCGGCTGACAATGCCGGGTTTTTTCTCAGAGATTCAATCAAAAACGGATGATCTGGAATACTTTTAGCCATTGTTTTAAATCCTGTTGTAATCTGTCCAGTATTCTTTTGCTTGGAGGATATCTCGGTTTTGAGTGCTTTTATCTCCACCGCAGAGGAGAAGCACAATTGTTGTTCCAACTTGCCCAAAATAGATTCGGAAACCAGGGCTATAGTCTATTCTGAGTTCGCAAACTCCTTCTCCAACTGAACGATAGTCTCCCAAATTACCAGTAACAACCCGATTTAGCCTAGATCGAATCTTGGCTTGAGTGTTTGTATCTTTGAAGGAATCAAACCACTCAGCGAAAGGTACTCTGCCATCTGATGTGACATAACGCTGAATTTCCTTGGGTTGAACTTCTGGCATAATTGTATTATAGTACGTCGCTCCTTATTTTATCTTGTTAAGTTAGCTTTCAATCTACTTACTTGCAAAGATGCGATCCTCTTCGTTGGCGTAGCCCCCGTAGGGGCGAGCTTCGCTAACGCACTTTCGCATCCGCTATTTCTTAACTCGTCAACTGCAAATCCTTCGTCCTAAAATGACTCAGCGCCTCCGCTAAATGCTTCTTCAAAGTCGCCTCCGGTAGCGGCCCTTTTAAATGACTCCAAGGCAAAACCCGATCCAATTCCCACTCTTGAAAAACATAAAAATCCATCTCAGGCAACTGTCCGCGCAACTCCTTAAATGCCCGCCGATAACTGCCCAAAGTATCGCCGTAATGCCGCACTAATTCCAACAGCCGAGACAACCGCCGATCGCCCTTTGACAACAAACCCTGAATCACAGACCAGTTATAGCTTTCAGGTCTAAATTCTAAACCTAACTTCCGCAATTCTTTATCTAAAAACTTCAGCCTCTTCTCCGCATCTTTATTCACTCCAAACCACTGAAAAGGAGTGTGAGATTTCGGGACAAAAGTGCTGCATCCCAGAGTCAAGCGCAAACCGGGAACGGCTTTTCTAATCGCCCGCATCATCGCCACCGTCTCCTCTAAATCCTCCATCTCTTCACCAGGAATTCCCGCCATCCCGTAAAGCTTAATTCCCTTTAAACCGCCAGCCTTAGCATTGATAGCAGCTTGAATAATTTCGTCATTTGTGAGTTTTTTGTTAACGATTTTGCGGAGGCGATCGCTCCCGCTTTCCACCGCAATCGTCACAGATTTGCTGTCTCTGTTTGTCAAGATTTCTGCCAATTTAACTGTCACCGTATTCGTCCGTACCGAAGAAAGACTAAGCCGCACGCCGTCGTATTTCGGATGATTCAAATGATCCAGCAACGCTTCAAATTCCGGGTGCTGAGTCACCGAAGCACCCAGCAAACCCAAACGATTAGTTACAGCTAAACCGCGATCGATCGCCGGAATTAGCGAATCCTCCAAACTCGCAGTTCTAAACGGCAAAGTCAGATAACTTGCCAAACAAAAACGGCACATTTCTGGACAACTCCGAACCACTTCCACCATGTAAATATTTTCCCAAGCCGCTTTTTCTGTCACCACAGTGGAAGCAGATAAAGTATTGCCGCGATAAGTCTGTTTTTCAACCATACTGGGAATTCCCGAATCGACAGGCTGAATCGATTTAATCCCCTCAGCAGCATCGAGATAAGTTACTTCGTACAAACTGGGGACGTAAACTCCCGGAACTTGGGCTAAATGCCGCAATTTAGTTAATCTGTCGGCGGTACGGACTTCTTTACAAGCATCAATAAAATTGTCTATGAGATGTTCGCCATCTCCCAGCAAAATCACATCAAAAAAATCGGCAAAAGGTTCGGGATTAGCAGTAAAAACCGGGCCACCGCCGAATACTATCGGATGATTATCAGTTCGTTTTGACGCCCAAATCGGAATTTCTAGAGATTCCAATAAATTTAGAATATTTACATAGTCTAGTTCCCAAGAAAGCGAAAATCCCAGTAATTCTGGATGTCGGGGAAGTTGTTCGCGGATATCAGTAAATAAACGACTGACTTCAATATCCGATCGCACAGCCAAAGTTGCCCACACTATCTGATAGCCGAGACTGGTAATACCCACCGTGTACTCGTTGGGAAAAGCAAAAATAGTCGGGATAGCATCAGCATCGGGGGTTGCTGGGGCAAATAGTAAGCGTTCTTGAGCAAATGGATTAGGATTCACGGGCAAATTTAGTTTTAACAATAGGTCTGTTCTTATCTCATTTTAAGCCATTTCCAAAGTCATTGTAGGGTGCGTCAGGGTTGAATGTGGCGACCACAAACTAAGGATCTCCCCGCTGACGCACCCTACAGTTAGTTAGCTGTTACATCCGTTACATCTCACATCTTGCACCATTCTCAAGAACAGGCTTTTCGGCCTGTTCCACAAAGAGTGAATTTTCTTGTGGAACAGGCCGGAAAGCCTGTTCCTAAAAAGCTTATTGAGAATGGTGCAACATCTCAGTTACATCCGAAGAAAGCGAATCTGTTGGCGAACTTCCTTCTTGCTTCTTCAAATTTACTCTGAAATAGAATTGCGATCGTTGGCGAACTTCCTTCTTGCTTCTTCAAATTTACTCTGAAATAGAATCGCCATCGTCTTGCCTTCTCGGCGGCGGTGGACTGTGAAAAGTTGCAATCAGCAAACAGATAATCCCAGCATTAATAAACACATCGGCTAGATTAAATACGGGGAACCGAATTATCCGAAAATCGATAAAATCTACAACATGGCCCGAAACAAATCGATCGATCCCGTTCCCCAGTGCTCCCCCCAAAATCAAACCGTAGCCAGCTTGTTCCCAGCGGTTAATTCGCGGCCCGAACCAAGCTAGTACCATCAATCCGACACTAACGGCCAAAGACAGCCAGCGCAACCAAATCGCCCCGCCATTGCTGAACAGACTAAAAGCCGCACCGGTATTAACAACATAAGTGAAGTGAAACACCCCAGGTAACAGTGGCTGCGTTTGCGGAGGAACCGTCAATTCAAAATTTTGCACCACCCAAAACTTAGCCAGGTGGTCTAAAACTAAACTGATAACAGCAGCAACCCAGAACAAGGGATTTCTTTTAAAACGCATGAATTAAGCAATAGAAAATGGGGCATCGGGCCTGAGAGAATTTACTCCAATCTCACTTGTCATTGCGAGCAGAATGCAGTGGATAAAAGCAATCCCAGCCGCAGCGACAGGACTCTCCCGTTGGGCAATGTATAGTATAACCTTATTTTGCACAATTACCAGTTACCTCTTCCTTGTTCCTTCTTCCTCCTTCCTTATTCCTTATTCCTTCTTCCTGACATCCGTTACATCCGTTACATAATCCGTTGCCGAACTTCCTTCGCAATCAATAAAACATCAAGCGGCGCAAAGTAAATGACAGCACTGCGATCGCACAAACTACCGCTAATTGTCCCGGCAGAGGATAAACCGAATATTTAAGAATCTCATCGAATAAAGGTGTTTTTTTTGCCGGAGGCAGCCAGTAAGTAAAAATTAGATAAATTAAGCCGATCGCGTGAACAGTGAACAAACCGCACAAACAGCTAAAAGCCATAGATTCCAGCCGCGAAGCCACCTTAAAAGCCACCCAGCCGCACACCCAAGCACCAGGCACAAAACCGAGCAAATACCCAAAACTCGCTTCTTTGAGATAGCCGATGCCGCCGCCTTGAGAAAAAACTGGCCACAAAGTTAATCCTAATGCCAAATAAGCAATTTGCGAGAGAGCCGCAGCATTTTTTCCCCCCATGCAGCCTACTAGCAAGACGGCTCCAATTTGATAGGTAACACCTAAAGAGTAGGCCTGAAGTCCTCGATCGTCCCACAACCCAATCGGAATTGTGACAGATGCAGGCAAAAAAGTGCCTCCTATCGTCAGGAGCAAACCAATAACAGCCCAGATTAATTCAATAGGAGCAGGCATTATAGCAGAAGGAAGAAAGAAGGAAGTTGCAATCGACCGTTTATGTTTGTGCAATTAAGAACGTCCTAACCGTCAGGGCGGTTGCTACATCATCAAACGGCATTCGTCAGAAGGCATTTGTCAGATGCAAGCTTAAATGCCCGCAGCTTTTAAATTCTTAATACTAGCACTACTGTCAAAATAACCACCATTGTATGGTTTTCTGGTTCTCCAGCCTCGATCTTGTGATAATTTAATGAGGAATTTTTCGCGATCGGGCGATCGACTGCTTGTTTCCGTAGCTATTTCTCTGCCCTATATCTTATATATTCACAATTGTCAAGCTCATTACTAACATTAATAATATTAATTAATATTAAATTGCCATTAAGTGTAAAGATTCTTAACCTAACCTTTACTTTTGCGCGCTATGCTGGTGCGGGACACCCCTATAACGATCGCAGATTTTTTATACCTATGCTTTTTCGTCTCAACTTGATTAATCCAAACCGTCTGACTACTGCAATTTCCGCTATGGCGATCGCCCTCAGTGTAGCAGCTTGCAGCAGCCCCAGCACAACCACAAGCAGCAGCCCCAGCCCCGGCGGCGACACCGCAGCATCCCCCGGCGCATCCCCCGTTGCAGCCACCGGCACAGCGGAAAACACCAAACTCGCCCTAGCCTCAGACGTAGCCATCACCGCAGCCGGCGCCTCATTCCCCGCCCCCCTGTACCAGCGTTGGTTTCAAGACTTCAACAAAATCAACCCCAAAGTACAAATTAACTATCAATCAGTAGGCAGCGGTGCCGGAGTCGAACAATTTACCAAAGGCACAGTAGACTTTGGGGCCAGCGACACCGGCATGAAAGACGACGAAATTGCCAAAGTTCCAGCAGACAAAGGCGTGATACTGCTGCCCATGACAGCCGGCAGCATCGTCATCGGCTACAACCTGCCAGACTTAACCGAACCACTGAAACTGCCACGGGCTGTTTACGCAGATATCTTCGCCGGTAAAATTACCAACTGGAACGACCCCAAAATTGCAGCGGCAAACCCGGGCGCTAAATTGCCAGACCAAGCCATCACCATCGTCCACCGTTCCGACGGTAGCGGTACCACCGCCGTCTTCACCAAACACCTGAGTGCCATCAGCCCCGACTGGAAAAGTGCAGTAGGCGACGGCAAAACAGTACAGTGGCCCGTAGGCGTAGGCGCAAAAGGCAACGAAGGGGTCACAGCCCAACTCCTGCAAACCGTCGGCAGCATCGGCTATGTAGAATACGGCTACGCCAAAAACAACAATCTCAAATTTGCATCTTTGGAAAACAAAGCAGGCACATTTGTAGTACCTACCGACGAGTCAGCTTCTCAAGCTTTAGCGACTGTGCCGCTGCCGGAAAACCTGCGAGCATTTATCGAAGACCCCGAAGGCGCTCAATCCTATCCAATTGTCACCTACACTTGGATGCTCGTCCCCAAAACAGTTGCTGACCCCAACAAAGCCAAAACCATCGAGGCAATGGTTGAATACGGCTTAACTGAAGGTCAAAAAGTGAGTTCCGAATTGGGCTACGTTCCTCTGCCCCAAAACGTTAGAGAAAAAGTAGCCGCAGCCGCTGACGGCATCAGCCCAGACTACAAGATTGAGGTAGCCAAATAGTAACTGTTGACTGTTGACTGTTGACTGTTGACTGTTGTCCGTTGTCAGAGGGAAAAAAGGCCTTCGGCATTGCGCGTGCGGGTAAAAATCAGGAAGAACGAAGAGAGATATTTCTGTGGGGCGGATTTTACCAGAAATATTTGTTAAAAAGTCAGGGGATTAATAAATCCGCCCCTCTTCTATGTAACAATCGGTGCATCTGTGTAGGGGCGGGTTTCACAAACCATAATTGCTTAAAATCAATAATCTGATAAACCCGCCCCCGCTTGGGCTGTAAATCGCCATCTACCTCTTTCAAAATACAAGGGGCGGGTTTTACCAGAAATATTTGTTGAAAAGTTAGGTGATGAATTAACCCGCCCCTATGTGATTTTATTTATGGTCTTTCTTTCTGCTTCCTTCTAGCTTTTTCCGAAACAGGCTATTTTCCGCTACTATATATTTGGTTTTTTTTTCTATGATTTCAGATAATAACAGCGCTCAATCACAGAGCCGATCGCGCTCTGGGGCAGAAAAATCCTTAGACCAAGGCTTTATCTGGCTCACGCGGATTTTGGGCATAGGAGTTGGTGTAATATTGCTGGTAATCGCGCTCACCGTTGGTTACAGGGCTTTACCTGCAATTCAACAGTACGGTTTGGGCTTTCTGTTTGGTAGTGATTGGAATCCGGTTAAAGAAGAGTACGGTGCGCTGCCGATGATTTACGGGACGATCGTCAGTTCGGCGATCGCGCTCCTAATTGCAGTACCATTAGGAGTAGGGACTGCAATCTTCTTGAGTGAAGATTTTTTGCCGCTGCC
The DNA here is from genome assembly GCF_036702415.1 of Microcoleus sp. D3_18a_C4. NCBI lineage: Bacteria > Bacillati > Cyanobacteriota > Cyanophyceae > Oscillatoriales > Microcoleaceae > Microcoleus > Microcoleus sp. D3_18a_C4. The sequence continues at coordinate 14,054 of NZ_JAUBTI010000128.1, forward strand.
AGTCCGCACAGCTTTGGTTTTTTTAGTAGAACTTTTAGCTGCCATTCCCAGCGTAGTCTACGGTTTGTGGGGAATTGCTGTATTGATTCCCCTGATTACTACTCTCGGCAAGTTTCTCAACGGCACTTTCGGATGGCTGCCGATTTTTAGCACCTCGCCAGTTGGGCCGGGAATGTTACCAGCAGGAGTAATTTTGGGAATCATGACTTTGCCCATTATTACTGCTATCTCCCGCGACTCTTTGGCAAGTCTCCCGCCCGATTTGCGACAAGCATCTCTAGGTTTAGGGGCTACTCGGTGGACAACGATTTTTAGGGTACTCGTACCGGCGGCTTTTTCCGGCATTGTCGGCGGAATTATGCTTGGGCTCGGTCGCGCGATGGGAGAAACAATGGCTGCGACTCTGTTAATTGGCAATTCCAATCAGTTAAGTCTTTCTGTGCTAGCTCCGGCAAATACAATTGCTTCTCTGATGGCAAATCAGTTTGCGGAAGCCTCCGGGTTGCAAGTAGCAGCTCTGATGTACACTGGGCTAATTCTGTTTATTATGACACTGATTGTTAATATTTTGGCAGAGTGGATTGTTTCTCAAGTAAGAGCGAAGTACAACTAGAAGTTTGCCGCCATTTCCTACATATTTTTAGTTTATGTCAAATAGCGTCTCCGATGAGAATCCTTTGGTATCAAAAACAGGCAGTTTAAAGAAGGTTAAAAACAGCCCGCAAGCGCTGTTTAGTCTGGGGATGACTGTATTGGCTGGAGCTAGTCTGGCCATCACTCTGCTGCCTTTGTTTGCAGTTCTTTCCTACGTCACCGTACAAGGTTTCAATCGCCTGAATTTAGACTTGTTTACCAAGCTGCCACCCCCGCCCGGACTATCGGGAGGCGGTATTGCTAATGCAATTCTCGGTACATTGATGACGGTGGGAATTGCTTCTTTAATTGCTGTTCCTTTTGGTGTATTGGCCGCCGTTTATTTGTCGGAATTCAGCAGCGGCCAAGTAGCTCGCTGGGTGCGCTTTGCTACTAATGTCCTCAGCGGCGTTCCTTCGATTATTGCAGGGGTATTTGCCTACGGTTTGTTCGTGGTAAATATGGGAGGTTTTTCGGCAATTGCAGGGGGCGCGGCGCTGGCCGTGCTGATGTTGCCGACGATTGTGCGGACTACTGACGAAGCTCTACAAATCGTCCCGCAAGATATTAGATGGGCCTCGGTTGGTGTGGGTGCTTCTAATTATCAGACGGTGTTGCAGGTGGTTTTGCCTGCGGCAATTCCGGCTATTTTAACGGGCGTGACGCTGGCAATTGCTCGCGCTGCAGGAGAAACTGCTCCTTTGATTTTTACGGCGCTGAATTCGCCTTTTTGGCCGGCAGGATTTGATAAGCCAACTCCGAGTCTTTCGGTTTTGGTGTACAACTTTGCAACGGTTCCTTTTAAGGCACAGAAAGAATTGGCCTGGGCGGCATCTTTGATTTTGGTGATTATGGTTTTATTGACGAGTATTCTTTCTCGCTGGGCTACTCACAAAAAAGTGTATTAGTCAGTTGACAGTTGTCAGTTGTCAGTTGTCAGTTGTCATATCATTTCCGGTTAAATAAATATAATTATTGTAGGGGCGGGTTCGCCAAGATATTCAATACAAACCCGAGTTCCAGTAAAGCCGCCCCGGCCAAGATATTATAAGAAATCTACCGGAATTGAGATCGTTGTTCAGCGGTAATTTGTAAAATTCGATTGGAGTATTATCTGTATGATGATGGATTTAGACAAGCAAACGGAAACTGTTTTACGGACTGAAAATATCAATATTTTTTACGGCGCTTTTCACGCGGTTAAAAATGTTTCTATGGAGATTCCTAAAAATCGCATTACTGCCTTGATTGGGCCGTCTGGCTGCGGTAAAAGTACAATTCTGCGCTGTTTTAACCGCCTCAACGATTTAGTTAGCGGTTTTCGTTTAGAGGGTAGAATTGATTACCACGGTCAAAATCTTTACGATCCTGATATTGATGCTGTGGCGGTGCGCCGCAAGATTGGCATGGTGTTTCAAAAGCCGAATCCTTTCCCGAAGTCGATTTATGACAATATTGCTTACGGTGCGAGGGTGAACAATTATAAGGGAGATATGGATGAGCTGGTGGAAAAATCGCTCAGCCAAGCTTATTTGTGGGATGAGGTGAAGGATAAGTTGAAGCAAAGCGGTTTTTCTCTTTCCGGTGGCCAGCAGCAGCGTTTGTGTATTGCTAGGGCGATCGCGATTAATCCTGATGTAGTGTTAATGGATGAACCTTGCGCTTCTCTTGACCCGATTTCTACGATTAAGATTGAGGAGTTGATGCGGGAACTCAAGGAGAAGTATACGATTGTGATCGTTACTCACAATATGCAGCAGGCTTCTCGGGTTTCTGACCTGACTGCTTTTTTCAATGCTAAACTTTCTGACGATGGGAAGCGGTTTGGCTATCTTGTGGAGTGTGACAAGACTGAGGTAATTTTCCAAACTCCGAAGGAAGAGTCTACTTTAGATTATGTGAGTGGCCGTTTTGGTTGATTCCCCGACAGGCTGAAGCCTCTCGCTACAGAAACGAAGTCCCTATCTAGGAGACTAAAAACATTTAATTTGCTGAGTATGCTAGCGACAAAAAAGACTGCATAAAACTTTTCTGAATTTAGAATCCCGCTTTCTTGGAGAAGGCGGGATTCTGGGTTTTATGTTTAATAGCTCGATCGGAGATGTTGCACCATTCTCAATAAGCTTTTTAGGAACAGGCTTTTCGGCCTGTTCCACAAGAAAATTCACTCTTTGTGGAACAGGCATCTTGCCTGTTCTTGACGATTTTATGTTTAATAGCTCGATCTGAGATGTTGCACGATTCTCAATAAGTTTTTTAGGAACAGGCTTTTCGGCCTGTTCCACAAGAAAATTCACTCTTTGTGGAACAGGCCGAAAAGCCTGTTCTTGACAATGGTGCAAGATGTGA
>NZ_JAUBTI010000129.1:0-13326 GCF_036702415.1 Microcoleus sp. D3_18a_C4
GTAGTGATTGGTAACAGTCACGCTACGTTCTTAGGGGAGAGTGGTACAGTGATGTATTCCACTCTTACCCGACCATTTTTTTGGTCAATGAGCCATGTTTGCAGGTTCACAGTTCCCGCCAGTCGAGATATCGAAGCCATCATTGACTATGTAGCTGATAACAGCACCTTTGATGCTGCGGAACGGTTGCTCAATAGAATTAACGATCGCTGCAAGAGGTTGGCAAGCTTTCCCAGTATGGGACGGAAGCGGGATGAGCTGGCTCCCAAGGTGCGAAGTTTCCCGATCGATGATTACCTAATTTTCTATCGTGCTATTGACGAAGGTATTGAAGTTTTGCGAGTCGTCAGCGGTTATCGGGATTTACGGGTTCTATTCTCAGAATCTGATGAGGATCGATCGTGTGAGTGAGTAGCCATGAAGCATTGGAAGGTGAAGAGCTTTAAGATAAGGTAGCAGCGTGCCAGCTTGATACCAAATTAATCTCGCAATCCCCGATCGCGCAACCAAGCATCTGCCCAAATTGTATCGGCCTCTGACAGCGCTGGTATGACTTCCCAGTTGCGATAATCTATCTTGAGGTCGTAACTTGCTATGTCATAAATTTGAGTGAATAATTCTTGCAAGTTTATGACAGGTTCGGTGTCGTCCGATCGCAGCGGTAAAGGAAAGGCAGGAATCTGGTTTTGCAGGTTAAAAGCATACAAATCAGCTCTGGGACGGCGATTTCCCCGACACACCAAAACGCTATAGTGACTATCAATATTGTTTTCAAGAATTGGCATTTTTCGACCGCGCCGCAATAAATCTATTTCTATTAAATGAGTGCGACTACCTAAAATTTCTTCTCGCTTTTCTTCGTACATTTGTCGCCCTTTGCCTGTTCGCTTATTGCTAGGCGAGAGAATTTCAATTACTGCGATCAATTCTTTTTCCCCCCTTTCTCTAATTTCTAAATAAGCTTCTCGAAGCGTGTAAGGTATGGGAAGAGTTACTGTGAATGGTTGTGTAACGGGTGCTGCAACTGCTACGTTTGATGCTGTTGTTTCTGTTGCAGTTTGTGGCTGCATTACAGTTACGTCGGGAATGCCAATGACTGATAAATCGTCGTCAGCAGTTTCATAGATTCTCACTTCCAGCGACACTAAATACTTAGGACGCAGTTGGGGAGATAAAAACCTGAAAATTTCACCGATCAGCAAGTTATGCATCCCAGGCCAGAGTTCGGGATGTTCTAAATACGGGTCCATACCGGGAAAGGGAGATGGCATTGATTTGACTCCTTGACTCAAGTCTATTTATAGTTTAGCAATACTTTTCTGACGCGAATGGCTTGCCAACAGGTTTTAGGGCATAGCTTTGCTTGTTGCAGATGATGACTGAAGGCTCGATCGACCTTTTGCAATAATAGGTTCGATCGCACATCTTGCACTTATTGCGATATTCCGTCGGGCGTTTAAACCCCTGCCAGAATCTGGCAACAAATGCAAGATATCAGTTCGATCGCTTTAACTTTCGATCGACAATTGCATCGGAATTGGAATGCTGTTTTCATCTAAGACAGACAGCGCATTTACGAAAACAATTGTATGCGGGACTGCGGGCATTAAGCGGCGCAGTGCGTTGAGGTAAGATTCGGCATCGGGGCGGCGGGCGAAACGGGCGACTGTTAACCGCTGACAGTTGGGGAGGTGGCGAATTATGCACTCCCGGTTGAAGTCGATCGCGATAAGTCGGTTGTTTTGGTATTGTAAAACTTCATTAAGTTTCTCGTCAAAGATAGTCAGGAGTAGTATATGCTGACTGAGCAGAAGGAGTTGGACTGCCCAAGCAACCGCTTTCAACGAGGCATGAATTTACGAGCCACACCTATCACTCATGCAGCTAGCCGATTGGCAAACACATCCACAGAGGTTTGTACAAAACCGCAGATGGTTTGTTAATTAATGCGCTCCGTGAATGGGTATTAAGTAGGTAAACCAAATTAATTGCCGACTGAGTTGACTTGAAACCCTTGATAGGTCTAAAGAGTAACAAAGTCGGATGTGTAATTAATTTTGTGTAGGTACTTACACGATCGTGGCAAAAGCACTCCCAAAAGCATTGAGCAATGGGATAGGGAGCTGCGTAGCTCAGCCGAGGCGGGTCAATCCGCTCAAAGTAAAAGTGAAGGGGGAGGGGCCGAAGGCCTCCCATGTCATGTAATAGATGACTATACTTTTACCAGCTATCATAGGAAAATCCTTCCCACTTTTTTGGGTGGTGAATGAAAGGCGATCGCTCTAGATTTCTCAGGTCACGGGGCGATCGCTGTTAACTATCTTTATTAAAAGATATGAGCATAGCTGCTGTCAAGCATAAATGGGATTAATTCGATTGCGAGTTCGAGAACTCGCTGAGGAAAAGGGTTGGACGCTGAAAGAAGTCTCTGACAGAACGGGAATTCCCTACAGCACGGTTAAAAAATACGCCCAAGCTCCTAAACTGGCAACGGTGGACTACACGGCTTTGCAGAAACTTGCTGAAGTCTTTGATGTGATGGTGGAAGATTTGGTTGAGGTTTTGGAACGGTAAACTGATTTTTCAGCGGGAAAATGGGGTTAATTCGGTTGCGGGTTCGGGAACTAGCTGAGGAAAAGGGTTGGACGCTTAAAGAAGTTTCTGAGCGATCGGGCATTCCTTACAGTACCGTTAGAAGTTATGCCCATTCTCCCAAGCTGGCAACGGTAGATTACACAGCTTTAAACAAAATGGCTCGCGTGTTTGATATTGCGATCGAAGATTTAGTTGAGATTTTGGAAGAGTAGGCTGATTTATCGTTGGGAATATGGGACGAATTAGGCTGCGAGTTCGAGAATTTGCTCAAGAGAAGGGTTGGACTCTGAGGGAAGTCTCCAACAGAACAGGTATTCCATACACAACAATCGCCACCTATGCTAATTCTCCAGGCATGGCTACCGTTGACTACACAGCTTTGGACAAGATGGCCCGTGCGTTCGATATTGCGATCGAAGATTTAGTTGAGATTGTGGAACAATAAACTGAGGCGTTGCATAATTAGAGTATAAATAGGGGAAATCATTTAATGAATGGTCATAATTGGCGACTACCTGTAACTGGGCTGCGGTTTTTACTTTCTGTGCTGTTGGTGATGGGCATATTTTTTAGGTTCGTCAATATCGACCGCAAATTCTACTGGTTCGATGAAACTTTCACTTCCTTGCGAGTGTCTGGCTACTTAGGGAAATCTCTTAAGGAAGAAATATTCAATGGCCCAGTAATCAGTTGCAAAGATTTCCTGAAATATCAGATCATTAACGATCAAAAGAACGAAATCGATACGATTAAGGGTTTGGCAATAGAAGAAGGTCAACTGCCACCCTTCTATTTTCTGGTAGCGCGATTTTGGGCTAAATTGTTTGGAACTAGCGTCACAGCAATGAGAAGCTTGCCCGCTCTGATTAGTGTACTACTGTTGCCCTGTGCTTATTGGCTTTGCCTGGAATTGTTTGAGTCTTCGATGGTGGGATGGGTAGCAATGGCATTGGTATCAGTCTCGCCAATGCACGTATTGTACGCTCAGGAAGCACGACCGTATTGTTTTTGGAGTGTGTTAACTTTGCTATCTAGTGCGGTTTTGCTGCGAGCTATGCGACTTCAAACTAAGCTGCTATGGGGAATTTATACAGCGATTACCGTAGTAGGAATTTACACTCATTTGTATACTGTACTTGTTTTAATAGCACATGGAATCTATGTATTTGCTATGGAAAAAGTACGAGTAACTAAAACCGTAATTTATTACATACTAGCCTTATTTGTCTCGTTCATATCAGGTTTGCTGTGGTATTTAACCATAAAATATTGGCAGCCACCCTCATCATCCTCTGCTCTAAGCGTAATGACACCCGACTCCAGAATGCCCTTGATGCCTATAATTAAAAGGTGGATAGGGAATATTAGCCGAATTGTTTTTGATGTAAATCTTGATGCGCTGAGCTCATTCAAAAAGACGCTGCCTCTGATTCCAGTGATTGTATTGGTATTAATTTTATTGGCATATTCGATTTATTTTGTCTGTCGCCACACTTCCAAACCGGTTTACGGCTTCATCTTGACTTTGATTGTTTTTACATCCCTGCCTCTGATGCTGGGAGATTTAATTTTAGGTGGACGGCGGCTCTCAGGCTACGCTCGATATCTACTTCCTACTTATCTGGGTTTGCAGTTGGCTGTGGCTTATTTGCTGACAGCGAAAATAACCTCCACTTCTGTTAATACCTGGCAGCAGAAGTTTTGGAAGCTTGTTGCAATCGGAGTGTTCTCGGCTGGAGTCCTGTCTTGCACCCTCAGTGCTCAAGCAGAAACTTGGTGGAACAAAGGTCTGGATCAAGGCAAGTTCGCTATTCCTATAGCTCACATCCTAAATCAAGCTGACTCTCCGCTGTTGATTACTGATAGTACGTTCGGTGAAGTCATTCCTTTGAGCCGTCTGCTCGATCGGAAAGTGGACATTCTGTGGGGAGATACACTTCAGATTCCTAACGGTTACAGGAATTTGTTTGTATTCCATCCCAGTAAAAAACTCCAAGAGAGGCTTAAAAAACAATACAACTACAACTTAAAGCCTGTTTTCCTTACTTCAGAGGTCAGTTACGAAACGCGGCTTTGGCAACTTACTCATAAGTGAACAGCTATAAGCTGTTCACCATTCAAATCTCAGAGGCTATCTAAGCAAGTATTGGGTTTCAGGCTCTGAAATACGCAGTTTAAAGGCTAAACAGCTTAGCAAGCTTAACAACAATTAGGCAACAACGTAAATGCTGTCATCACGAACGAAGTGAAGTAACCTCAAATGCTGATTTTTCGGCTCCGGTGCGTAAGTCCAGCCTCAAGGATTTTTGAAATATTTTTTCAATTAACCACAGAGAACACAGAGAAACAGAAGAAAGCGTGTTCGTAATTGATGAGATAACTGCTAGATTAGTGAGACTTAAACATTTTCTAGCCCCTTTAGGAGCCCAAACCCCTTCGCTCGCAATGGAAAGAGGTCGATGACCTAAAAATGCCTGAAACCCTTGGTATAGCTAGATTCATGCCCAGTAGAGCTAAAAGTCTTTCTCTATCTGGGTTTGAAGCTATTTTGGCTTCAGTTTTTGTCTAAGTCCCGTTAGTGGAAAAATCATCGCCCGTTTTCCCGTTTCTCCCTCCTCCTCTGCACCCTCTCTGCCTCTGCGGTTCCCCCCTACTTCATCTCATATCCAAACAAATTCGGATCGACTTCACCCAAATTCAAATCAGCCAAACCATACTCAGCCCAACGCCTTTCTACCATCGCCGCCACATCCGGATCGGACTCCAAAACTTCCCCCCATTCGTGATCCGTTTCCGGCGGCATCTTCGTAGTAGCATCAATCCCCATTCTGCCTCCCAAACCAATCTTTTCACTGGCAAAATCTAACGTATCAAAAGGCGTATTCGGCAGAATAAATACATCCCGAACCGGATCGACTTTAGAACTAATTGCCCAAACTACTTGACGCGGGTCGCGAATGTTGATACTTTTATCCACAACAATCACAAACTTAGTGTAAGTAAACTGCGGTAATGCACTCCAAAATGCTAAAGCAGCCCTGCGCGCTTGACCGGGATATGCTTTATCGATCGAGATAATTGCGGCTTTATAACTCAGGGCTTCCATCGGTAAGAAGAAATCGACAATTTCCGATACTTGCTGCCGCAAAATAGGCGTATAAATACGGTTAAGCGCGATCGCCATCATTGCTTCTTCTTTCGGCGGCCGCCCGCTAAATGTCGTCAGATAAATCGGGTCTTTGCGGTGCGTCATGCAGTGGAACCGCACCAACGGCGAATCTTCCACGCCGCCGTAATAACCCATGTGATCGCCGAAGGGCCCGTCGGGCAGAACTTCCCCCGGCGTAATCGTTCCTTCTAACACAATTTCCGAGTCCGCCGGTACTTCCAAATCTACGGTTTTGCACTTGGCCAATTGCACGCCGGAACCGCCGTAAAGTCCCGCAAATAACCATTCCGATAAATCTACAGGAATTGGGGTTGCTGCGGCGAGAATAATCAGGGGATCGACTCCAAGGGCGATCGCAACTTCCAACTTTTTACCAGCCTGCGCCGCTTTCCGCAAGTGCCGCGCCCCCCCCCGCACCGATAACCAGTGTACAGTCATCGTGTTTTTTGACTGCAACTGCAACCGATAAACCCCCACATTCGGCGTACCCGTTTCGCAATCTTTGGTAATTACCAAACCCAGGGTGATAATTTTGCCAGCATCTCCCCGATAAGGGCGAATCATCGGGATTTTGTTCAAATCCAGCCCTTCTCCCTCAAATACCACTTGCTGACAAGCGGGGAAAAAGTCTCGGCCCGGTTTGGCTTTCACTACGTCGAACAGCACTTTGCCGAATTCTATCGCTTGGGAAATCTTTTTCGGCGGTTTTGGCTGTTGCAGCATTCCCAGTTTTTTGCCGAGCTCTTCTAGTTCGATCGGCTTTTCCATGTTCATCGCCCAGCAAACGCGCTCTTCCGTACCCAAGAGGTTAATGGCGACGGGGAATTCGGCCCCTTTGACGTTTTCAAACAGCAGTCCAGGGCCGCCTTTTTGCAGCATTTGGTTGGAAATTTCGGCAATTTCGAGGTCGGAATCGACTAAAGCGCTAATCCGGCGCAGTTGTCCCCGTTCTTCGAGTAGTTTTAGGAATCCCCGCAAGTCTCTAGCCATTTTTTTTAAGAATTGTTAACGTTCTTTTGTTATTATGAGCCGATCGACTGCCACAAGTTACTCCTGAACCGCTCAAAAGATACGTATTTAACGAACCGCGAAGACGCCAAGGGCGCGTTCGGCGAAGCCGTTCCCGAAGGGTAGGGCGCGAAGGAAGAGAAAGAAGAAGATAGGTAATGCCTTGTTCGGTTCGGGAGTAGGCTGCATAATGGGTTAATGAAATGTCCTCGATGCGAATCTGACCAACTTCGTAAAAACGGCCGTCCCAAGGGTCGCCAGCGGTATCTTTGCAAAGCTTGCCGCAAACAATTCTTTGATCCCGCCGGTCTGCCGTCTTTCAGTCGCAAATGCACCGAAACACGGTTAAGCGAAGCTATCCCGGAGGGAGTCGCCCCTGCAACCACCACAGAGTCCGGCCCGATTGCGATTTTGCTGTTGGATGCCGAAAATCTGAAACTTAAGGTTAATACAGAACAATTTTTAGCGGGTTTGTGCGACTATCCCCTGCAAGTTAAAATTGCTTTTGCTAACTGGAAAAACCCGAGTACGGGCAAGTTGGATGCTGAACTTTACGATCGCGGTTACGAACTGATTCACGTTCCGGGCGGTGCGAATAGTGCTGATGGTAAGATGATTGCTTTTGGCGCTGCTATTTTATATCGATATCGGGATGTGCGACAAGTTTTTGTCTGTTCTTCGGATGGTTTGTTAAATCATCTTTGCAATCAGTTGCAAAATCAGGGAGTGACTGTGTTTCGGGTGCGTCGGCAAAATTCGGTTTTGTCTGTAGAAAACTGTCAGAATGGTGAGAGCAAGCACTATTCTTGCGAAAGAGAAGAGGAAATCCCTAGTTTTGAAGAATTGGCTAATCAAGTTGCAGAGTTGTTGAAGGCTGAACACAAATCTATTGATGAGCGAATCGCTCGTTTTTCTAGTGTGGCTGAGCTTTTTCAAGAGCGCCGTAATGTTGCGTTCAATTCTACAACTTCCCCAGCAGCAGCACTGGCGGAGTCAGCACAAAACCAAGTTCCCCCGGTGCTTGAACCATCTTTGGCGACGGTTGCTGTTAATCAAAATGTTGCGGAGCAAAATTTGCCAGAAATAATACCTGCTGTCAATTCAAAGGCTATTGAGTCGCTGGATGTTTTAAAAAATATACTTGTAGAAATAATTGAGTCTGCCAAAAATGAGTTGAAAGAGGATGCTATTCCTGTAACAAGAATTAAGAAAGTTTTTTTTGCTAAATATCACTCTCATGCTGATTTAATTGTAAAAAGCTTTTTGGGTAAAACTTCTAGTTTGATCAAATTTTTGCAGTCGCAATCAGCTATTTTTAAAATAATATTAATTGGTACCGAACATCAAGTGGGACTCGTTCAAAAACCCTCCGATTCAAAAATTGAATTATCTGCCGCCCTCGAAGCATCGGTAGCAAAACTTGTACTGGCATTAACTGCTGAATCTCCAGGTAGTTACATTCCGATTCCCCAGGTAGCCGGCGAATTTAAAAAGCAATACGGTCAACCAATTACTAAAAAGCTGAAATCGCTGGATTTGGACACCAAATTTCCCGATTTTTTGCAGTCCTGTAAAATATTTAAAGTTAAGAAAAAAGGTAAAATTTATGAAGTGGCGATCGCACAGTCAGCTCCCTGACTTATTTAAGAAATCAGGTCTCCTAGTCTTGGGTATCAAAATTTAATCTATTATTAACCAAAATTTAAGACAAGCTTATTCTTTGATTATTTAATCTATTATTAACCAAAATTTAAAACAAGCTTATTCTTTTTGCTCCCTTTCCTTGCGGATTTCAGTCTATCCTAGGTCGTAGATTTGCAAAGTCGGCTATTAAGGGAGAGGAGGAATATGAATTTTTTCACAGGACGTTGGCGACGTAGTTTTATAGTGACACTAGCAGCAGCAGCATTTTCGCTAACTTTGATTAGTTCCGCTGTAGCTGCTGTTACCCTAAACGGTTCGGGAGCAACTTTCCCCAAACCTCTTTACGATCGCTACTTCTCTCAAATGAGAAGTGCAAATCAAATTACTGTAAACTACGAAGGAACTGGTAGCGGTGCTGGCATCAAAGCATTAATTGCAGGCACTGTTGACTTCGCAGGCAGCGACGCGCTGATGACTGCTGCACAAATCGCTGAGGTAAAGCGGGGTGTAATAGCTGTTCCGACTGCTGGCGGCGCTGTTGCAGTTGTCTACAACTTGCCCGGAGTGACGAATCTGAGGCTAAGTAACGATGCTCTGAAAGGCATCTTTGAAGGCAAGATTACTCGCTGGAACGATCCTAAAATAGCCGGAATTTCTGGACAAGCTAAAGGCTTGCCAAATACTGCGATTCGAGTAGCTGTACGGGCAGACAGCAGCGGTACTAGCTTTATTTTTGCTAATCACTTGCAGGCAACTGGTAGCACCATCAAAGCTGCCGCGCAGCCGAGTTGGCCACAAAACGCTGTCAGGGGTCAAGGAAACCCCGGCGTAGCTGCTTTGGTGAAGAATACAGCGGGTGCGATCGGCTACGTTCAAGATACTTTTGCTCGGCAAAACAATCTCCAAACAGCATTTATTCAAAATAAAGCTGGTCGGTTTGTAGATCCTAGCTTGGCCGAAGCAGAGAAAGCTTTCGCAGGGGAAACATTCCCAGCAGACTTCCGCTTAGTAGAAGGCAATCCTAACGACGGTTATCCCATTGTTGGTTTGACTTGGCTGTTAATCTACAAACAGTATCCTGCTGCGAAAGCAGATGCTATTAAAAAGATGGTTAATTGGGTGATGACTACAGGTCAAGGTATCAACAAACAGTTAGAGTTTACTAGCATTCCTTCAGCTACAGCTCAAAGGGTGGTTCAAGCAGTTAATCAGACTGTGGTTGCTAGAGGTTAATTTGGGCTTTTCAGAGTTAGGGATTTTGAGTTCAATCTATGGCTCAGAACTCATATTTTGTATATCAATATTCCTGATGTATGAGTGCCAATAAATCTGCGCTTTTCCCGCATTCCGGCAGGGATTTAAATCCCTGCCTCATAGCGAAAGTCCTCGCTATGAGGACTAGGAATAATGACTGATGTAACAAGTTCGGCAGAGATTTAATCTCTACCTTATACCGAAAGTCCTCAAGTCCTCGCGAAGGAGAACTGGTAATAATAGACTATCCATAAAGTGGGTTTTTACCCAGATTTATTTTGGGGAATTCCAACAGTCCTCTTGAGAGGACTTTAGCTTTGAGGCGGGTTTAAACCCCCGCCGGACTATGGGAATACCAGAGCATCCGGCTGCCGGATAGCAGGATAAATGCGTACCCTACAAGCTTGTCTTTCGATCGAATATTTCGCTTTTTACGCAATAACTCGGCTATGACCAATTTTTCCAAAAAACCGAAAATATCAACTCGGAAACCGACAGAAATAAACACAGAAGTAGATTTGACAGATACTGCTGGTGAAGGTCTATGGATGGAGTCAGGATTTACAGTATTTGTGTGGGGTTTTGCCCTAGCGACAGCGGGTACGTTGTTTTTGATGAGTGCGGTAATTTTTAAAGATGCTTGGCCTGCTATTAGCCAATTTGGACTCTCTTTCTTGTGGAATCCCAAGTGGGATATCGGCGAGTTGCAGTTTGGGGCTTTGCCGTTTATTTACGGTACTGTAATTAGTTCTGCGATCGGCATAATCATCGCACTTCCTTTAGGGCTGTCAGTAGCTATAGTGACTAGCGAGAACTTCTTACCCGTTTGGGTGCGATCGCCCTTGGGATTCATGGTTGAATTAATCTCGGCCATTCCCAGCGTGATAGTTGGGCTGTGGGGAATCTTTGTTTTGATTCCCTTTTTGTTGCCATTGCAGCAGTCATTGTTCGATAATTTCAGTTGGTTTCCCCTGTTCAGCAGCGAACCTTTAGGCCCCGGAATGCTCCCGGCGGGAATACTGTTATCAATTATGATTTTGCCCACAGTAGCCGCCATCAGCCGCGATGTCTTGCTGTCGGTTCCAGTCGATTTGCGGAGTGCTTCCATGTCCCTCGGCGCTACCCGCTGGGAAACGATATTCAAGCTGTTATTACCAGCAGCTAGTTCGGGGATTATCGGCGCCACCATATTAGCCTTGGGACGCGCTTTAGGCGAAACAATGGCAGTCACAATGGTAATTGGCAACTCGATTCAAATCAACCAATCCCTGCTCGCTCCCAGCTACTCAATTCCTGCTGTTTTAGCAAGTCAATTTCGGGAAGCTATCGAACCGCTGCACACCGGCGCTTTGATGTATTTAGCCCTAATTCTATTTGTCATCACTTTGTTGGTAAATGCGATCGCAGTATTGTTAGTTCAGCTAATTGGGGCCAAAAAAGCTAAAACTTAACATCATCGAAAGCAATTTGATCGCAAGCCGCGCCGCCGGATTTCCCCGCTGGTTCCATCTAAAATCTCAAAGCTAAAATCGCATGACTCAAGCACAAAATTCCAACATTATTCTGGATGCAGAAATCAACAACCCCCTGTCGCTAAGCCGAACTCTTTTCAGCCGGGGAATGACAGTTATCGCTTTCGCTCTGACAGCTCTGGCCCTGCTCCCTTTGTTTGCTATTTTATACAAAATCCTGGGGGAAGGACTGACACATTTGAGCTGGGAAGTGCTAGTGTCTCTACCAGCACCCGTCGGAGTTGAAGACCAGCCCAACGGCTTTGCAAATGCCATTCTCGGCACTGCTTTAATGGTAGGAATTGCGACATTAATCAGCGTCCCCATAGGCGTAATGACGGGAATATTTTTGTCGGAGTTTGGTAGAGAAAACAAGGCAATTACCAATAGTATTCGCTTTATCACCGTCATTCTCAGCAGCGTTCCCTCGATCGTAGTTGGCGTCTTTTCCTACGCCCTAATTGTCGTTACCACCAAAGCATTTTCATCCTTAGCCGGTGGTTTCGCCCTCGGCGTCATCATGCTTCCAGTGGTTGCTCTGACAACAGAACAAGCATTAAAATTAGTGCCTACTTCTTACCGCCTCGCTTCTGCTGGTTTGGGAGGCGGACGCTTTCAAACGATGTTTCGCATTATCATACCCTCAGCACTTCCAACTATTACCACAGGTATTTTACTCGCTGCTTCCCGCGCCGCCGGCGAAACCGCACCGCTGATTGTAACGGCGTTGTCGAGTCAATTTTGGCCTCCTTTAGTTGATAAATTGGGCGAGATAATGCAGTCCCCCATAGGTGCAGAAACTATCTCAAAACTCAAAGAAATTCCCGAAACACTGCTGACTCCGACTCCTTCTATGTCGGTATTAATATATAGCTACGCCAGCTCTCCTTACAAGGAGCAGAACGAATTGGCGTGGACTGCTGCCTCTGTCCTTTTAGGCATGGTTTTGATTGCTAGCGTGGCATCCCGTACAGTCACTCGGAAACGCTTGCAAAACCGATAAATCAATTACTAAAGTGGATCTCTCAATCAAATATTAACCATATAACCAGGCAAATAATGAAACCTAAAGCTAACTTGAAATCCGACAACTATCCAGATCAATTCCTAGACGATGTTACCCCAGAAATCGACCCCAATGCAATGCCAGCACTGCGGGTTCAGGACTTGAGTTTTTATTACGGAACTCACAAAGTCTTAGAAAATTTATCGATGAATATCCCTCATCCGCAAATTACGGCTATTATTGGCCCTTCAGGTTGCGGCAAATCTACCTTTCTCAAAGCTCTCAACCGGATTGGTGAATTGGAGGGAAAGGTTAAAATTAAAGGAAGAGTAGAGTTTTTTGGACAGGATATTTACAGCCCGAAAGTAAACATTAATAGTTTGCGCCGCCAAATTGGGATGGTGTTTCAAAGACCAAATCCTTTTCCGCTGAGCATCTACGATAATATTGCTTACGGGGTGAGGATTTTTGGTCGCAAAAGCAAAGCAGAGTTAGATGAAATTGTGGAATCTGCACTCAAAAGTGCGGCGCTTTGGAATGAAGTCAAAGACGATTTGAAGAAATCTGCTCAGGGGATTTCGGGGGGACAGCAGCAGCGACTTTGTATTGCTCGCGCTTTGGCTGTGAAGCCGAAAATTTTGCTGATGGATGAACCTTGTTCTGCTCTAGATCCGATTTCCACGATGAAGATTGAGGAGTTATTTCAGACTCTGCGGCAGCAGTTAACTGTTGTGATTGTGACGCACAATATGCAGCAGGCTGCTCGTGTTTCTGATTACACGGCTTTTTTTAATACTGATGAAAGTCGCATCGGCCGCATGGTTGAATTTGGGCCGACAAGTAAGATTTTTACTTCTGCGGGCAATTCGAGTACGAGAGATTACATTCAAGGCCGTTTCGGTTAATACTTACACCTTGAACCTCTTTCAGAACAGGCAAGATGCCTGTTCCACAACAGAAAAATATTTGTGTGGAGCTGGCAGGTTGCCTGCTATAGTTATGTTTTCAGAACAGGCAAGATGCCTGTTCCACAACAGAAAAATATTTGTGTGGAGCTGGCAGGTTGCCTGCTATAGTTATGTTTTCAGAACAGGCAAGATGCCTGTTCCACAACAGAAAAATATTTGTGTGGAGCTGGT
>NZ_JAUBTI010000129.1:13426-16483 GCF_036702415.1 Microcoleus sp. D3_18a_C4
AAAATATTTGTGTGGAGCTGGTATGTTGCCTGCTATAGTTATGTTTTCAGAACAGGCAAGATGCCTGTTCCACAACAAACAGACAAATATTTTTGTGCAGGCATTTTGCCTGCTATATTTATGTCTTCACCACTTCTTAAGCGAGAGTTAGGTGTTTTTGGCGCAACTCTCATGGGCCTGGGTTCAATCCTCGGTACCGGAGTATTTGTGAGTATCGGGATTGCTGCGGAAGTTGCGGGGCCGGGAGTGATTGTGGCTGTAGGTATTGCAGCTTTTGTGGCTGTTTGCAATGGTCTTAACAGCGCTCAATTAGCGGCAAATCATCCTGTTAGCGGTGGTACTTATGAATATGGCTACAAATATCTCAATCCTTGGCTGGGTTTCACTGCGGGGTGGATGTTTTTGTTGGCGAAAACGGCTTCTGCGGCTACTGCTGCTTTGGGTTTTGCGGGGTATTTTTTAAATGCAGTTGGTGTAGCCGATCGCACTTACCTGATCCTAACAGCTTTAGTCGCCCTCGCCACCCTCACTCTGGTTGTATTGACGGGAATTAGGCGATCGAATATTGCCAATACTGCCATAGTCTCAGTTACACTCCTATCCTTAGCGGTTTTTGTTGCTGTCGGTTTGCCAGAGGTAAGGTGGGAAATGGCCACCGTACAGAATGATAGCTCGATCGGCTCCATCTTCCAGGCCACCGCCCTGATGTTTGTCGCTTATAGCGGTTACGCCCGCATCACCACAATGAGCGAGGAAGTGCGGGAACCGAGGAAAACCATTCCCAAAGCCATAATTTTCACTTTGGTGCTGACAATGCTGCTTTACGTGGGGGTAGCAGTAGTTGTCGCGGGCGCGGGAGGAGCCGATAAATTGTCTTTACAAATAGGCGGCACGGCTGCACCCCTGGAAGTCATCGCCCGCAGTTTCCGAATTCCGGGAGTTTCTCAACTGCTAGCCGTCGGCGCAATTACCGCTATGTTGGGAGTCTTGCTGAACTTAATTTTAGGGCTGTCGCGCATCTGGCTGGCGATGGGGCGGCGTCTGGATATGCCGAGAGTCTTGGCACGGCTGAATCCTTCGGGGACAACTCCCTACGTGGCTGTGGTGGTTGTCGAAGTTACGATCGCACTTTTGATCCTCGTCGGCGATGTCAAAACCACTTGGTCATTTAGCGCTTTTAGCGTTTTGATTTACTACGCTATCACCAACCTCGCCGCGCTGCAACTTTCCCCCGCCGAAAGGCTTTATCCGCAGTGGTTGGCTTGGGTGGGTTTGGGGAATTGTCTGTTTCTGGCTTTCTGGGTGGAGAGGCAAATTTGGCTGACAGGATTGGCATTAATTGTCGCCGGTTTAATTTGGCGGGCGATCGTCCGAATCCCGGCGAGAAACTAGAAGTGTGATAAATTGAAACAGCATCCCGCATTGTAGAGGGCCATGCCCGATCGAATTCCCTTGCTGGCGACTCAAGAATCTCTCGCATTGAGCGCCATCAGTCGCTATATAGCTCAAACCCTCATTACCATTCAGCAACAGCATCCCGAATGGATAGCTGAAAAATACAGGAAAACCCCCTGGGCCAAACCTGATTTTCAGTCAGTTTTGATTGGAAAATTGACAAAAAGTTTCAGCGTAGCCAGCGATACAGATTCCCTGCTGCTGACTGCGAAAAAATACCTACAAATTCTGCTGATTCCAGAATTCGTTAATTCACCTCAATTCAGCAAATTATCTGCCAAAATTCAGCAGCTAGCCCAATCTCAAACAGCACCAGCTAAATCAGAAAACTCAGTTTCGTCAGAACCTCCAACTCCAACAGCCAATCAACCAGCCCCGCTTCCTAGCGGCATTGCTATCTTGCTGCTAGATGTCGAAAACTTGCAACTCACCATCGAAACCGAAAAATTCCTAGAGGGAATTTGCCACTATCCCATCCAAATCAAAGTTGCCTTTGCCAACTGGCGCAGCATGGGCAAGAAAGATGCCGAATTTCACCAGCGCGGCTATCAACTAATTCACGTCCCCCCCGGCAAAGACAGCGCCGACTTAAAAATGGCTACAGTCGGCGCATCGATTTTCGTACATTATCCCACAGCCAAAGAGATTTTTGTCTGTTCGTCCGATCGCGCCCTCACTCACCTCAGCAATACACTGCAAGCCCACGGACTAACCGTATTTCAAGTCCGCAAACAAATAGATAAAATCATAGTTTTAAACAGCAAAACCGGACAAGTGGAAACCCATTCTCTCGTAACTATACCGGAAATTACACCCCTCGAACAATTAGTTATTCAGCTCAAAGAATTAATCAAAAAAGAGCAAAAACGCACATCAACTCAGTGGATAAAACTTTCTACTGTTTCAGCTTTATTTAAGGAAAATTACGGCTTAGTCCTCAATCAAGTTGTTGCCCATCATTTGCTCGGCACTAAAACCAGGGATATCTTTCTCAAATATCCCACCGATTTTGTCCTCCACAAACCCTCAGAAACTTCTCAAACTTATGTCACTCTTTTTGAAGTGAGATTATCGCCCCCACCGCCAATACTTAACCAAGAAAATCTGAATAACCACCAGGCAGCACCTGCCACCTTGACAGATATTAATTCTCTGGAAGACTTGGAAAGAGCTCTTGTCAAAATCGTTGGCGAGTTAACCGGCAACTCTCCTGAAAATTCTGTATTTCTCTCCAATGTAGGCAGCGAATTTCACCGACAATACGGCAAACAAATTACCCAAATAATTAAAGATTTTAATCTTGGTAGAAAATTTACTAAATTTTTGCAATCCTGCGCTTCTCTCAAGCTAAAAAAAGCCGAAAAAGGCTGGCAAGTTTCCCTCAATTAATTAAAAATTAAAATATATAGCCTTTCTCAGTAACATGAGGTGTTCTTGGGCATTGACCAAACAGGGCATTGGGCATTGAAAGAGTACCTTACTTTCCTGAGAACCCCTATGTAAACGTCCCATTACAACTCACATATTGCACCATTCTCAGGAACAGGCTTTTCGGCCTGTTCCACAAAGAGTGAATTTTCTTGTGGAACAGGCCGAAAAGCC
>NZ_JAUBTI010000130.1:0-16452 GCF_036702415.1 Microcoleus sp. D3_18a_C4
CTCGCACTGTAAATGCAAAACTGAGATGCTCCCCATCCCACAAACTTGTGGAAGTTATTTAATTCTCATTCCTTAGTTATTAAAAATTCGCACTTCTCAATTCCCGATATTAATCTTTTCCTCTATTTGTGGCTCGCACTATCAAGTAGCTGATGGAAAGCGCGAAAATTGCAGTCGCCAAACCAATCAAGTCGGCTGCGGTTTTCTTTTCCAGGTCAAGAATGATTATTTTTCGAGATACTGCTATCAAAGAAGTTACAATAACTAGCTCTACTTGAATTACGTGCTTTTTCAGATAAGCTGTAATATTTTCCAAGATTTCCAGAGCAATTAAAACATTTAAAAATAACCCAAATATCACAAACAACGTGTCTTTTAACAAATTATCAGTGTGGTTTACCAATTCTTTTGCTAAAAAAATCAGCAAATCGCAAACGCTGAGGAGAATTACCCAAATCATCGCCAGTGATAAAATTTTAGATATTACTACTTCTACACTTTCTGTAAAATGCAGAAAATTTTCATCACTACTTGACTTGGAAATTTGCCTAAATATTTTTTTCAGCATAAAAGTGATTTAGTCTTCATTCTTAATGATTCTGTCATTGTTCGGTACAGTTTGCAAGCGCAAAACTTTGTGATTGCCTGGTTTTACGGCGGCAATCGGTTGCTGGGAAAAGGCGGCTCTCTTTGCCCGTTATATTTCAATACGGTTCAGTTAAGCCCGATCCCCCCTTAGCTTGCCCCCTACTCCCCCTTAAGAAGGGGGGGACAAGAACTTACTCTTGCGTCCCCCTTAAGAAGGGGGATGCGAGGGGGATCTCGCCCGGAATAAACAGTTTTAACCCAAGCGTATTGCGTTATATTTTATAGTTTTTCGTGTCAGCGAGGAATCGATCGCACGCGATCGAACTCCTGCTTAATAATTTTTGCCATAAAAAAACCTCAAACTATTGTCTAGCAATATTTTGAGGCTTTTAATGCGCGGTGCTACCACTGAACTAACTATCTATTCTCAACAGAGAATGATAGTTGACTCCCAGCTTGCTCCGACGCAATATACAAGATAGCTAAAAACTTAGCTCGGGTGGTTTAGTAGCGACGAGAATTGCCACCGCGATCGTTGTTACCCCAGTTACCGCCGCCACTAGGACGTTCTTCACGGGGTTTTGCCTTATTGACCTTGAGGTCGCGACCCATCCACTCAGCACCGTCAAGAGCCTCAATGGCTGCGGCTTCTTCGGCTTCTGTAGACATTTCTACAAAAGCGAAACCCCGCATCCGACCTGTTTCCCGGTCAGCAGGCAACTGAACGCGCTTTACTGTACCGTACTCTCCAAAAGTTTGGTTGAGGTGCTCCTGCGTTACTTCGTAGGATAAATTGCCGACATAGATTGACATTGAACATTCTCCAGAATCAGAGTGTGTAGAGATTTAAATCCGGAGGAACGCCGATCGAACGAACTGTACTGCCGAAAATAAAGCCTTGTAAAACGATTATAGCACCTATAGGTGCAAACTGCAATTGTCTGACTCGATTAATTAAAAAGAAGGCAGAAACCATTCGCCCGAAGACATTCTCCCGAAGGAAAAACCCCCAATCAAGAATGGAAAAACTCAAAATAAATAAATTTCATTTTCCTTGTTTCCGAGCTCTGGCGGGGAAACGCAGTTTTTAGGCTGCGTAATGGCATAACCATTTTAGCTTTTAGATCTGGGATTTGGGATTTAAGATTTATGCGTAGGGTATGTCCGGGTTCAAAATTGCTCGATCGAGAGAGGTTCTTACCCCAAAAACGGATACCAGCCCCGGACTCCTGTCGGGAAGAGTGCAAAATTTTAGACTCTTGTTCAAACTCCCAGATTCATCTTTGGAGTAAATCTCAAATAGTTCCACGCTCGCGCTCGCCGAACGTCAACCGCGTTCCTCCCCATGTCGATCGCCCGCGGCTTCCCGCTCGTTCTTCGGTGATCTGTAACATCCCGTAGTTGGACGGCAGCTCAAGAAGTGACGGCGAGGGGGGATTTTGGCCAATTAAATTCCTCAACTTCTGATCCAACTTCCGCCGCAGTTTCTGCCCCAACCTGCACCAACTGCACCGCACAAGCTTTTAACTCTGGCTGTTTGGAATCTGGACAGCTTGCAGCATGAGTCATGGCATTGGCTTCAGCGCCTTCGGCCCACAGAGAACCCCAGTGCATCGGTACAAATAGCGTACCTGGGGCGATCGCCTTTGTGACTTTGGCCGGAAACTGCGCCTTGCCGCGGCGCGATCGAACTTCCAGCAAATCCCCCTCCTTAATCTGCAATTTGGCAGCATCGCGGGGATGAATTTCCAAAAACGGATCGGGGTGCAATTGATTAATTTTTTCTGTTCTACCCGTGCGCGTCATCGTGTGCCAGTGTCCGTAAAGTCTCCCTGTCGTCAACACAAACGGATAATTCGGATCTGGAGGTTCTGCCAGTCCCCGCGAGTGATAGGCCGAAAATCTCGCCCGCGCGTCAGGAGTGTGAAAACGCCTGTCTGTATACAGCCGTTTCGCTTCGTTAGCTGGATGCACAGGCTCGTTTTCCCGGCAAGGCCACTGCTGCGGCCCTTCTTGGCGGATGTATTCGTGGCTGAGGCCGGTCATATCGCAAGGTTGGCCCCGCGTCAACTGTGCGTACTCTGTAAAAACCTCCGCACTGTTCTCGAAAGCAAAGTGTTCAGCAAAACCCAACCGGCGGCCGACTTCAGCGAAAATGCTCCAGTCGTCGCGGGCTTCCCCGGAGGGAGTGTCGAAACCGGGACAAAAGGTAACGCGGCGTTCGGAATTCGTCATTACTCCAGTTTTTTCGCTCCACTGCGTTGCCGGCAGCAGGATGTGAGCGTAGGCCGAGGTTTCAGTGGGATAGTAAGCTTCTTGATAAATAGTAAAGGGCGATCGCAGCAAAGCGGCTTTAGTGCGTTCCAAATCCGGCATACTCACCACCGGATTGGTAGCTGCAATCCACAGCAACTCGACTTCGCCAGTTTCCAAACCGGTAATCATCTCCCAAGCTGTGCGGCCCGGATTCGGGGAAATGCTTCCCGGTGCGATTCCCCAAAACTCCTCGACTTGGGTTCTGTGTTCAGCATTTTTCACAAATCGGTAGCCTGGGAGCAAGTGAGACAGTCCTCCGGCTTCCCGCCCTCCCATCGCATTTGGCTGGCCGGTGAGGGAAAACGGGCCGCATCCCGGTTTGCCGATTTGACCGGTCATCAAGTGCAAATTAATCAGCGATCGCACCTTTGCCGTGCCTTCCGACGACTGGTTTATTCCCATCGACCACAGAGACAAAACGCGCTGCGACTGTTCCCAGTAGTTTGCCGCCGTTTCTAACTCGCTGACAGTAATGCCGCAGCGCGAGGCTACAAACTCCGGCGTGTAGCTGCTAATAACCTCAGCAAAAGCTGAAAAATTCGCCGTGCATTCTTCTATAAACTCTGAATCTATTGCTTGCCTGCGTAACAGCAAATATGCAATTCCGTTAAGCAAATCTATATCCGTACCCGGTTTAATTGCTAAGTGCAAATCCGCCGCTTCAGCAGTCGGAGTCCGCCTTGGATCTACCACAATCATCTTGACATGGGGATGCTTTTTGTGGTACTTAGCTAATCGATTGAATACGATCGGATGGCATTCCGCTGTATTGCTGCCGATAATAAAAGCGCAATCTGTTAATTCTAAATCGTCGTAACAGCAAGGCGGCCCGTCCGAGCCAAAGCTTTGAACGTATCCAGAGACTGCTGAAGACATACACAAGCGAGAATTAGCATCAAAATTATTAGTACCCAGACAACCTTTCATTAGTTTCTGGGCAATATAATAATCTTCTGTTGCGAATTGACCCGAACCGTAAACGCACAAAGCATCGGGGCCGCTGGTGCTGCGAATTGTTTGGATGCGATTAACAATTGCATCGAGAGCTTCGTCCCAGCTAGCGCGGCGGAACGGTTGGTCGAGAGTATCTCGCATCATCGGATACAGTAGCCGATCGCTCCGAATCGACTCTGCTACGGTTGCTCCCTTAATACAAACCATGCCCTGACTCGATGGGTGGTTGCGATCGCCCCGCACTTTCCAACTTTGTTTTTTGTCGGGAACAACTTCTAGGCCGCAACCTACACCGCAGTATGGGCAAAGAGTTTTTATAGTTTCCATCTGGTGATTTTAGATGCTAATTTTTGAAAGCTAATGCGTAATTGGTAATTCGTTATTATAGTCGGAACTGAGGGTTCCTGCAAATAACCTGTGAATAATTACTTAGTTTCCGCATCTATGCTTCTCAGAAATCGACAATACCCTGATTTAAAATTACCCGCTATCTTACTAAAAATCCTGCTCGCTCTGGCTTGTAGCCAGCTTCGGGCTCCTACTAAATCTTCCTCAAACAGAGGAAATTCCACCTAACTCTTGTCACCCCCAAGGATGGGGGCTAGGAGGAATTTTTGCATAGCTCCAACAGCGCGTCTGTACTACTTTTGGCATAGTTGTTGATAGCAAGGTGAGATTTAGTGCGGGAGTATTATGTCGCCTACTTCCCTGATTTTACTTCAAATACGCCACCGTTGGTGGGGCTAAAAGTTACTTGGAACTCAGCAGTTTTTTCAGCGCCTGCTGCGGCACCGGCAGGAGTTTGCAAAACCGGCAGAGGAGTTTCTTTGACGAAATCTTTAGCTGCTTTATTTGTGGGATCGAACTGTAGGATATCGCCGTTTTCTTTTACTTTGACCCGATAAGTCAAGCTTTCGGTAAATGTCGGAGTTGTTCTCCATGTTTGGTCGATTTGTGCATACAACTGCTTTCCGATCGCATCGAGTTCGGCTTTGTCAGAAATCTCTGATGTGGCGCTGGTTGCTGCATTGGGCGCGACGGCGCTGTTAGCAGCAGCAATGGGTGCAGGACTTGCAGCAGCATCGATGGGTGCTGGGCTAGCGGCAGCGATGGGTGCAGGACTTGCATTCGGTGCAGGACTTGCATTCGGTGCGATCGAACTTGCTGCAATTTGCGGGCTGGGGGGAGAACTCACAACCGCAGTCGTAGCCTGCGGTGCAGTTTCTTCTAGTTTCGCTTCCTTTAGCTGGCTGGAAATAGCAGATATATTGACGGCCGCTAAAGTAACCATTGCTACGAACCACGAGGCTGCCAGGATGCCGCGTTTGATCGGCGAAGCTTCTGGGGGTTCGGCAGCGTGAGACACAAAACGTACAGGTGCGAGCGGCCTGTCAGCAACCGCAGGCTTTTTGCTAGCAGGTAATGGCATCGGTAGCGCGACGGCTTCTGTCTCCGAGTCCGTTTCTTCACCTTCTTCGTGGTGGGCGTAGCGAGAAAACAGGAACTCCAAAGCAAAGTTACGCAGTTCGTAGTATTTCGGGTCTTCCATAATCCGCGCCCGGTTGCGGGGACGGCTGAACGGAATGTGCATATCTTCGCCGATGGAAGCTGCAGGCCCGTTGGTCATCATCACGATGCGATCGGCCAAAAACAAAGCCTCATCAATATCGTGAGTAATCATAATGACGGTAATTTTTTCCTTCCGCCAAATTTTCAGCAATTCTTCCTGCAACTCTTCTCTGGTAATCGGGTCTAGAGCTCCGAAAGGTTCGTCCAAAATCAACAGTTTGGGACGAGTTGCCAGAGCTCTGGCGATCGCCACCCGCTGTTTCATCCCCCCGGACAATTGGCCCGGTCTTTTGTTACAAGCTTCGGTCAGCCCCACTAATTCCAAGTGTTCCTTGACGATGGTATTGTGTTCGTCGGCAGACTTTTCCGGGTAAACATTTTCAACGCCGAGGTGAATGTTTTCAGTAGCAGTCAGCCACGGTAGCAGCGAGTAGTTTTGAAACACCACCATGCGATCGGGGCCTGGTTCAGTAATCTGCGAACCTTCCAGGGCTACTTCTCCGTTTGTCGGCCCGTTGAATCCCGCAATCATATTCAGCAAAGTTGATTTGCCGCAGCCTGAGTGACCGATCAAACAAATAAATTCGCCTTCATTAATAGTCAGGTTTACACCGTCGAGAACGACGTAAGGGCCTTTAGGAGTTTCGTAGACTTTCGATACGTCTTTAATAGTAAGAAAGTCTTGCTTCTGCGTTTGAATTTGGGTTGTTTGGGGGGTTTTTAGAGTTTGCATATTTTCAGGATTTGGATTTTGGGTTGAGGAATTAGACATGACAGCTTGGGATTGATAATTTGAAATTATGGAGTTAGGAAGGGGGAAATGTGGAGTCTTGTTTCCTGATTTCTTGCTCCTCATTCCCTCTTCCTATTTGCTGGTTATGCTGGCAGTTTGATGGAACATTGACTGCCTATTTGTTCAATTAAAATTTCTTCAATGCGGACGCTGCGTTTGATTTTGACATTCTGAAGATAGTGGATCGGGTCGTCGAGATTAAACACAGTGCCGTCAAATAGCTCGATCGTCCGGCGATCTCTGGCAATATCCGGCAAACCCAATTCGCGCACTGCTTGACCGAAAACATCGGGCCGCAAAACTCGATCGACCACTTCCACCCAGTTTTTCGGGAACGGGATCAGTCCCCAGCGAGCCATCTGCGCCATCACCCACACCATTTCTAGGCGGTCTGGAAAATTGGTTTTGTCAACAGAGAACTGGTTGAAGTTGTAGAGCATTTCGGGTTCTGCCTCCGTACCGGAGTTGTACGGATCGATGAACCCCGGACGGATGTCTTTCGGATCGGCGCCGATGTATTGTTCTTGGCTAATCAATCCTAGGACTTCTTCGCGGTTGCGGCGGTCATCGCAGTATTCGCAGGCTTCCAAAAGCGCTTTGACGAGGGCGAGGTGGGTTTGAGGATATTTCTGAGCCCAATCTTCGGTAACACCGAGAACTTTTTCGATGTGTCCGGGCAGAATATCGAGGGAACGGGCCATGACAAAACCCGTACCGCTGTTGACTGCGTGGGAGTTCCAGGGGTCGCCCGAGCAGTAGCCGTCAATGTTGCCTGCTTTTAAATTCGATACCATCTGCGGGGGCGGAATCACGGTCAAGCCCACATCGAGGTCGGGGTCGATGCCACCGGCGGCGAGCCAGTAGCGGAACAGCAGATTGTGCATGGAGGCGGAGTGTACCATGCCCAAGGTGTGAACTTTATCCGGAGTCTTGGCGATCGCAGCTTTGAAATCCTCTAATGTCCGAATGCCTTGTCTGTAAAGGTCTTTGCTGAAAACAATCGAATTGCCGTTGCGAGACAGCGTGAGGGCGCTACAGACGGGTACAGGGGCTTCACCGTCGAGCCCCAACAGCATACCGATCGGCATTCCTGCGACCATTTGCGCCGCGTCCAGCCGTCCTTCGGCGACTCCTTTGGCGATCGCTTTCCAGCTAGGTTCGCGGCTGAGAGTGACTTCTTCCAAGCCGTGCGCTTTGAAGAATCCTTTTTCTTTGGCTACTACTAAGGGGGCGCAGTCGGTGAGGGGAATAAAGCCGATGTCCAGGTTGATTTTTTCCAGGCCGTTGCGGGCGATGACAGGCGGTTGTTGTTTGGCCCTGCGCTGTTTGACCCGCTTTTGCTGGTTGAGGAAGTAAACCATTTCGTTACGCAGCGCGTAGTAACTCGGATGGTTGACAACTTCCATGCGCTTGCGGGGGCGGGGAATGTTCACTTCGAGGATTTGCCCGATTTGCGCTTCCGGGCCGTTGGTGAGCATTACAATGCGATCGCTCAGTAATAAAGCCTCATCCACGTCGTGAGTTACCATCACGCTGGTGACTTTACTTTCTTCGCAAATTTTCATCAACTGGTCTTGCAAACCGCCGCGAGTTAAAGCATCAAGGGCGCCGAAGGGTTCGTCTAGCAGCAGCAATTTCGGGCGAATTGCTAGGGCGCGGGCGATCGCAACTCTTTGTTTCATCCCCCCAGAAATTTCGCCTGGGCGTTTGTCGGCGGCGTGTCCGAGTCCGACCAATTTAATGTGGTGTTCGATCACCAACTCGCGATCTTCTTGAGAGTTACCGCTGTAAATTTCATTTACTGCTAGGGCGATATTTTCGCGCACCGTCAGCCAAGGTAGCAGCGAGTAATTTTGAAACACCACCATTCTGTCCGGGCCTGGATCGCGGACTTCGCGTCCTTCTAAAGTAATCCCGCCCTGACTTGCTTTGTCGAGGCCGGCGATGATATTTAGCAGCGTAGATTTGCCGCAGCCAGAGTGCCCAATTAAGGTGATGAATTCTCCTTTTTTAATTTTCAGTTCGATATTTTTAAGAGCAATGTATTGCTCTCCATTGGGCAAGTTAAATACGCGGTCAACGTGGTCTACTTCAACAAATACTGACATGGCTCTTTTAGGTTAGTTGGTATTTTCTAGATGCTAATTATTAATTGGAAATTGGGCATTGGGCATTGGGCATTGGGCATTGGGCATTGGCCCGCCCAGGGCATTAGCCCGCCCAGGGCATTAATTTACAACTAATTTCTAGCAGTTTGTAGTTGGCAACCATTCCCCATTCCCCATTCGCCATGCCCGATGCCCGATGCCCGATGCCCCATTCCCAAATCCTATTTCTGTTCTTCTGGAACAACTTTGGAAGCGATGAAACCAACGATTCTGTCTAAAATCAAACCGACGATTCCTACATAAAGCACTGCTAGAATCACTGCACTGAGTCGAGAACTGTTGTAAGCGTCCCAGATGAAGAAGCCGATACCGACGCCGCCGACTAACATTTCCGCAGCGACGATCGCCAGCCAAGACAAACCGATTCCAATTCTCAAGCCAGTGAAGATGTAAGGAACAGAAGAGGGAAGCAGGATTTTCCAGAAGTATTTTTGGTTGGGTAGGCGCAATACGCGGGCGACGTTTCTGTAGTCTTGGGGTATTTGTTGAACGCCTACTGTGGTGTTAATTAGAATCGGCCAAATTGCTGTAATTAAGATTACGAAAAGTGCAGAAACTTCGTTAGCTTTCACCCCCATGCCTTCAAAGGGATTGAACTGTTGAAATACAGCCAGGGCGATCGGCAGCCAAGCCAGGGGCGGGATAGTTCTGAATACTTGAAACAGCGGGTCTAAAGCATCGAACATTAGGGAGTTTGTGCCGATCAGGATTCCCAAACTGATGCCGAGAACTGCTGCCAAAGTAAAGCCGATCGCCACCCGCTGCAAGCTAGCAAAAATTTGCCAGAACAAGCCTTTGTCTGTACCGCCGTTGTCGAAGAACGGATTGATAATCAGATTCCAGGTTTCTTGGACAGCTTTGATTGGCCCCGGCAAGCTGGACTCTGGACTGTTGCAGAGGATTTGCCAGATTATGAGCAGAACTGTAATTGCTACCAGCGGGCGGATGATTTTTCGGCGGTTTTTTTGAACATGATCCAGAACTAAATTTACGGGATTTTTGCTTTTAGTAACAGCGATGTTTGTTGCCATTTTTCTTTTTGCAGTATTGTGAATAATCGATTATTTCTAGATACTTTGAACAGAGTTCACCAGGTTTGGCCCGTCGATCGCACCCTCCGTTTCACTCTGTCCAACACCATCACTTTTAGGGGTTTGTCAACTGTTAACAGTCAACTGTTAACCGTCAACCAACTAATTAGGCTTTTTTGATTGCCAGACCCTTCAGATATTCTTCTGGTTTTTCTGGGTCAAACTTCACCCCGTCAAAGAAGGTTTCCACACCGCGAGAAGTGGTAGTAGGAATTTGGGCGGCGGGGACGCCAAGTGTTGTCGCTGCTGCTTTCCAAATATCTTCGCGGTTAACTTTATCAACGGTTGCTTTGATGTCGGTAGTTGCCGGGATATAACCCCAGCGAATATTTTCAGCTAAGAACCAAGCATCGTGACTCTTGTAGGGATAAGAAGCATTATCAGCCCAGAATTTCATCGCCACAGGGCTGGCAGCTTCTATGCGGCCGGTACCGTAGTCAATTTGACCTTTAGAGCGACTGATAATATCTGCTACTGGAACTTTTAACCACTTATCTTGAGAGATGATTTGGCACATCTCATCGTGATTTTCTGCCTTGTCGCACCACTGCTGGGCTTCCAGTACAGCCATTGTTATTGCTTTAGCAGCTTTGGGGTTTTTCTCAACCCAATCTCCTCTTAAAGCTAAAGCTTTTTCTGGGTGGTCTTTCCAAAGTTCTCCGGTTACTAAGGCGGTGTATCCTACCTTTTGAGTAACTAGCTGAGCATTCCAAGGTTCGCCGACGCAAAAGGCTTCCATGCTGCCAGATTTCATGTTCGCTACCATTTGGGGCGGCGGTATGGGAATCACGGAAACATCTGTATCTGGATTAATACCGCCGGCTGCCAGCCAGTAGCGCATCCACAAGTCGTGAGTACCGCCGGGAAAAGTTATAGCAACAGGAACGTTTTGGCCAAAAGCTGCTTTCAGCGGTGCGCTGTCTGTACCTACTTTTAAATCTAGGTATTTTTTGCTGAGCGAAATTGCCTGACCGTTAGTATTTAACCGCGCCAGAATGTTCATCGGCACTGGCTGATTGCCTTTGGTAATAGTGCCTAATGTCATGTGGTAAGGCATCGGGGATAAAATGTGGGCCCCGTCAATGCCGCCTTTGTCGGAACCGAGTTCTAAGTTGTCGCGAGTAACTGGCCAAGATGCTTGTTTGGTAACTTGTACGTCTTTCATGCCGTACTTGGCAAATAACCCTTTTTCTTGGGCGATGATTAAGGGTGCTGCGTCGGTGAGGGCGATGAATCCGAGTTTGGCTGCGGTAACTTCTGGGGCGTCGGCGGGATTGATGTTGACTGCTGGGGCGGCGGTGGGTGATGCGCCGCCGGCTGCGGGGCTGGCACCTGGGTTAGATGTGGTGGAACTGGAACTGCAACCGTGGGCTAGGAGGGTGCCGGCTGCTGTTGCTCCAGCGGTGATGATGAATTTTCTTCTAGAAAGGTTGCTCATTTGTCTTGAATTGTTGTTGTACTTTGAGATGGTGGAAATGTGAGATGTGAGATTGATTCGCGACCTTCGCATCGCATCTCACATTATGAGATTAGGCGTCGATCGTCACTCTGCCGATCGCCCGTGCGCTGCAAGTTAAAATGAACCCTGGTTCTAAGCCGGCGGCCGCTTCGGGGTGGCTGTCGTAGGCGGCAATATTACCTTCTAGAAGTTTCTGCTTGCAAGTGCCACAAACTCCCTTTCGGCAATCGCTGTCAAGTTCGACCCCGGCCCGTTCGGCAACGTCGAGAATGTACTCATCTTCGCTGCAAGCAACTTCTTTGCCCGATCGAGCGAAAATGACAGTAGATGTCTGAGGTTTGGGTGCTTGGGCTGCCGCTTCGCCCTCCTCAACCGTCAATTGCAGTTGCCGCTGCAGCACAGCTACATCCCCTGTGAGCTCTTTGGGAACTGCCCCAAACTGCTCGACTAACAGTTGATACAGCAGCGGTTTGAGGTCTTCGCAAGCGATGCCTTTTTGGACGCAAGCACCCAAATGAGCGTCTTTGCCAACTGTGCCTCCCATGTAAATGTCTACACCTTCGAGGGTTTTGCCGTTCTTGCGAACTTTTGTTCCCATCAAACCAATGTCTGCTACCTGGGGTTGACCGCAGGAATTGGGGCAACCTGTCCAGTGAATTCTGACCGGTTTGGGAAGTGACAGTTCGACATCGAGTTCCTCAATCATTGCCACGGCGCGGCTTTTGGTTTCGATGAGGGCGAAGTTGCAAAACTTGGCGCCGGTGCAGGAAACCAAGGCTCGCATCAGCGGTGCGGGATCGATGGAAAAACGCTGCAACAGCGGTTCTTTGACCAGCGATTCAATCCGCGAGTCGGGAACGTTGGGAATAATCACGTTTTCTTCGACAGTGAGCCTGAGCTCGCCGCTGCCGTAAACCTCGGCAATTCTGGCCAAATCGAACAAATCCGATGCCTGCAGCCGTCCGACTGGAACGTGCAGCCCTACATAGTTGAGCCCTGATTGTTTTTGGGGGTAGATGCCGATGTGGTCGCGTTTGTCCCAGGTGATTTCATCTTTGGGCGCGGCGGCGGGCAAAGTGCGACCTAATTCTTGTTCGACTTCGGCTCGGAATTGTTCGATTCCGAGTTCGTCAATCAGCCACATCAGCCGCGATTTTTGGCGGTTTGCTCTCGGGCCTCGATCGCGAAACACAGTTAAAATTGCTTTGCACAAATCTACAACGTCGCTGGGACTTGCCCATGCGTTGAGAGGAATTGCAGCTTCGCAGCGTTTGGCGGAGAAGAAACCGCCGACTAAAACGTTAAAGCCGATGTTGCCGTCTTTGTAAGCGGGTACGAAGGCGATGTCGTTGATTTCTGCGTGGACTGAGTTGTCGCGGCAGCCTGCGATCGCAATATTAAACTTTCTCGGCAAATTTGAAAACGCGGGGTTGCCTTCGCCGCTGTTCGTAATCATGTCTTGGACTTCGTTCGCCAGTTCCCGCGTATCAATCAGTTCGTCGGCGTCCAGCCCTGCGACTGGGGAACCCGTGATGTTACGCACGTTGTCCATGCCAGACTGGATGCTGGTCATGCCCGCTTCTTTGAGGCGGCGGAAGATGTCGGGTACGTCTTCGATGCGAATTCCGCGCAATTGCAGGTTTTGTCTGGTGGTGATGTCGGCGCTGCCGTCGTCGCCGTAGCGTTGGAGGATTTCTGCTAGCGTTCTGGTTTGATTGCTAGTAATAATGCCGTTGGGCAAGCGCAGCCGCATCATGAATTTGCCGGGAGTTACTGGCCGAAAGAAGATGCCGAGCCATTTGAGGCGGTGCTCGCGATCTGTTTCGTTCATTGCTTCCCAGCCGATTGCGGCGAAGTGGTCGAGTTCGGCTGTTAATGCTAAGCCATCTTTTTCGGCTTTGAGTTTTTCAAACTTGTTCAGGCTCGCTTGGGCTTTGGGTTCTACTGTTTGGGTCATCGGTTTACCCTCGCTGCTGGCTTGTGTGGGGAGGTATTGACTTGGAGCATAAAGTGTGTCTTTCCTGCTAACCTTAGTGAGTGTATGGATTTAAAACTGTATATTTAGTTACTAGAACGAATTTCTTTTAAGCATGGTTGGTCTTCTGTAAACTTGAGCTTGACTGGGCGCTGGCTCGAACGTGGCCAAACTATTTATGGTTATAGTTGCTACCGATGATTCGGTCGATCGCTCTGTTTCGATGCACCTTTGTTATGAGCTAATGTAAAGCCCCCGATTGTAAATATTCGTATCTATTTTTACAAAATATTGAGTTTTATGAATATTTCGCATACTGCCGATGCGTTTTATACATGGCAAATGGGTAAAGAGACCCCCAAAACCGAAAAATCTCTCTAAATCTTTAGATTTAGGAGGGGAGAGGGGGATATGGGAATATCTAAGATTAATTTTGTGACTGCGATCGCAGACTTAGAACGAGATCGTCACAACATTAGAGGGTCGCTGTCACACAGTTTGCCTCAAAACATCACATTGTGTGCTATGCCAGCGTCACTCTTGATTTTTGGAGAACGAGAGATTATATAAGTATCGAATTCAGGGAACGTCTCATGTTTTTAGTTCAACTTATCCCCGGCGCTATTTCCGAAATGCTTGCCTCTGTTACGGAGACGGGTTGTTTGACTTTAGCCGATCGCTACGGCTTGATGGCCGCTGTTTTGGACGACTCTCTCGATGATGAATACAGACATTCGATCAACCGCCTGCTGCGTTCTGTGATTAAGGGAAGAGTCAAGATAGTCAACGAACTGTCGTCGCAAAGTAAACGATTTCTTAGAAATTCTTTGTAAATCATTGTAAAACCTTATATTCTCTATTGAGAACAAAAATCCCACCTAGCGATGACCAGATATGTCACACCGCCAGAAGCTTGCAAAATCCTGCAAGTCTCAGACAAAACCCTTAGAAACTGGGAACTTGCCGACAAAATATCAGCAATCAGAACCCCCTCCAACCAGCGACGCTACGACATCGACAGCGTTCTCGGAACCGGACACGACCGAATTACAGCCATCTACGCCAGAGTCAGCAGCTACAAACAACGAGAAGACCTCGACAGACAAGTTAGCTACCTCCAAAGCCTCTATCCGCAAGCTAAAGTCTTCAAAGACATCGGAGGCGGACTCAGTTTCAAAAGAAAAGCGCTGCTTGCCCTTCTGGGACAAGTCATGTCAGGAGATATCTCAACAGTTGTGGTGGGACACCAAGACAGACTCCCAAGGTTTGGTGGAGATATCATCAAATGGATCTGCGAACAAAACAATTGCCAACTCATGGTTCTCAGTAGAAACGAGTTGTCTCCAGAACGAGAAATGGTTGAAGATATCCTTGCCATCATCCACGTCTTTAGTTGCCGACTCTACGGCTTGCGAAAATACAAATCTGCTATCAAAGAAGATTCGAGTTTACCCGGAAACCAAGCTAGCAGCCAAATGGAGGACTTGGATTGCAGCAAGTAGATGGTGTTACAACCAAGCAATTGCTATCCTTAAAGACGAAAGAATTGGCAAGTATGACTTAAGAAAAAAGGTAATGGGCTTGGCTCCCACCTGGGTTTCCGAGCAACCTTACAATCCGCGACAAATGGCAGTTTTTCAAGCTTTTGAAGCACACAAGGCAGCTAAAAAGACAAAAGGAACGGCAAAATTCAGAAGCCGTTTTGATACATCTGAGACTATCCGGTTTCAAACATCTAACTGGAAGTTTGGAACTTTTTACCCGCTTTCTACTAAGGGACTAACCTTTAAAGCATCGGAACCTATCACAGAGGTAATGCAACACGAACCAACACTCAGCTTGATTAACAGGCAATGGTTTATCTGCTATGCAATTGATGTACCAAAAATCAAGCCGATTGATAGCGATTTGGTTATCGCTTTAGATCCTGGTGTTAGAACTTTCCTTACTGGTTTTGACGGCAGCGGCTTTGTCGAAATAGGAAAAAACGATATCGGTCGCATCTATCGGCTAGCAAGACATCTAGACAAATTGATGTCCCGTATTGGGCTAAATAAAGGAAGGGAATTCAAGCGACTGAGGTATTGCCTGCGAAAATCAGCAGCAAAAATTAGAATCAAAATCAAAAACTTAGTCAATGAATTGCATAAAAAAGCTGCAAAATATTTGACAGGTAAGTACAAGTTAATTTTCTTGCCAACCTTTGAGACACAACAAATGGTCAAGAAAGGTAAGCGCTCTTTAGCAACTAAAACAGCTAGGGCGATGGTCACTTTAAGTCATTATCGTTTCAAGCAAATGTTGAAGCATCAAGCCACTAAACATGGTGGTGTTGTAGTAGACGTAACAGAAGAGTACACATCAAAAACCTGCTCAAAGTGTGGACAGGTCCATACTAAATTAGGCGGGTCTAAAGTCTTTAAATGTCCAGAGTGCGGACACACCCTGGACAGAGACAAAAACGGTGCTTTCAATATTTTGTTGAAAGCTTTGAGAGATACCTCCTTGATGGGAGAGCTTGCTGCTTTCTCTATCTTGCCATACACGGTTATTCCTGGCGAGCGTCCGGGATTTACCGGGTTAAATGTATCTGTCGGCGATATATTAACAGGATTTAAAAATTTGATTGATTTATGCAGCGCATAAGAGTGCAGAAACCACCGGCCGAGTTAGAAGGAACCCGCGATGCCTGCAGCGGATGTAGAACCGGAAGTTGATTGGGTGTGCTAAAAACCTGCGATCGTTCTTGCCGTATGATTTTTGTTGACTATCCAATTCTCGCTTGGTGCGGCACTTAGAGAAAAAGTGGTGATATCAATTCCGGTTGCACCGGAATTATTGTTGACTGTTGACTGTTGACTGTTGACTGTTGACTGTTGACTGTTAACTGTCAGTCGAAAAACTCAATGATAGTTGAGTATTGACTGTTGATTCGATTTTACAATTCCGATGGTAGCGGAGTTGATATGATTCATGAGAGCCTGTTGGGTGGAACGCTTATGGTAATATTAGTAAAATTGTTATGCGCGATCGGCAGTTGAGGAGTTGGAGGAATGAAGCCATCGCAACCAAGGTAATTATAATTATTAGACATCTCCAGCAAAGCCTGTCTTGAACAGGCAGGATGCCTGTTCCACAATAATTATTAGAGAGGTATATTGAACAGGGCTGGCGATGAAAGACAATTTATGAAAATTATTAATCAAACAATCGAATTATTAATAGAATGTGGCCTCGGCCTCTACAACATCACGCCCCCTATTGTCAAAATTAATTGGTAATTGATAAAAAATCAATTAAGTCGATCGGCAGGAAAAAATAATAATATCTTGTAGAGGCGGGTACCGCCTATATCTCGACTAGCAGGCAGTTTATTGCTGTTCTCAACCGCCCAAACCCGGTAGTCGGTTTATTTGCACCTACAGGAATTATGCAGCCCCACTATAATACTGTGTCTGCGTACAGGGGGAACGCATCTTATTGAACACTGTTCATCAGTGGTGAGTATATTTTGAGATAAATTCACCATTCAAAGAAGC
>NZ_JAUBTI010000131.1:0-16206 GCF_036702415.1 Microcoleus sp. D3_18a_C4
CCGTCCAAAAAGGACGGGCGGGACGCCCATCCCACAATAACAATTAAAATTGTAAGTTATTTAATTCGCGATCCTAATGTGCACATTTCGCACCATATAGCAATCCTAAATAAGTAGTAAATTTTTTACCCGACCCCCACCCTCCCCTTACCAAAGGGAGAGAGTAAGAAATTCACAAATGATTTAGGATGACTATATAGCACTCCTAAATCATTTGCATAATTATTGTAGGGGCAATCCCACGCTCGGTTGCCCGATAGATAGGGGGTAGGCACTCTTAGCACTACCCCTACAAATTTATCTGAATCATTTAGGATGACTATAGATAGTAAGTTGGGAGTGAGAACTTCAGTTTTTTTTGATAAGATTAACAGGGTAAACATGATTAACCAATCAAATATTATTCGTGTTTTAATTGCCGACGATCATTATATTGTGCGGCAAGGTTTAGTGGCGCTGCTGGATAATGAATCAGATTTAACTGTTGTCGCACAAGCTAGCAACGGACAGGAAGCATTAACAATGTTCCGCGAATATCAGCCCGATGTCACCCTTATGGATATGCGGATGCCCCAAATGGATGGAGTCGCCGCCATTGCTGCGATTTGTGCGGAGTTTTCCAGCGCCCGGATTGTGGTGCTGACGACTTATGACGGCGATGAAAACATTTATCGCGGATTGCAAGCTGGTGCAAAGGGCTATCTGCTTAAGGATGCGGAACCAGAGGAGCTTTTAGCAGCAATTCGGGCTGTTTTTGAGGGTAAAAAGTATATTCCGCTGGCAGTGGGTGTTAAGTTAGCCGATCGCCTGAGTGGGCCTGAATTGAGCGATCGCGAATTAGAAGTCATCCGCCTCATAGTCGCGGGTAAAAGCAACAGCGAGATTAGTGAAGTTTTGCACATCAGCGAAAGTACCGTCAAGTTTCACGTCAACAATATTTTGAGCAAAATGGGAGTTAGCGATCGCACGCAGGCCGCGATTTCCGCATTAAAACGGGGGATTGTCAGCCTGTAGTTTAATTATAAGTATTTTTACTGAGAAATATGACTATTATGACGGCAAATAATGATAAATAAGACCTTAAGTTTTACGCCAAAACTTTTTAGTAAGGCTAAGCTGGAGCTCCTAGGACAAATTAGCCCTGCTCAAAAAAAATGCTTTATTCATTTTTGTCCAAATCTCAAGTCAAAGTCCGCTTTTTAAAACAGTTTGCAGCCGCTGTTTCGGCGTCTTTAGCACTTAGTGCAACAACCAGTTTGAAACCCTCGCCGGTATTAGCAGCTAGCAATATCCCCCCCGCAAATCAAACCTCGACTCAGTTAGTCGCAAAACCTGATTCTAGCTTGCAGTTAGGGCAGTTACGCAGCACTGTTCCGGTGCAGACAATGCAGCTCGATCCGGGCGGATTTATCCCGATCGCGATCGGCGGTATGATAATTATTCTGGTGCTGCCGCTATTTTTTGGCGGATTGGTAGTAATTGGCGATCGGGAAGTTGGCATTGTCAGTAAAAAGTTTAGCTTCGGCGGCAAGTCTTTACCGCCTGGAGATTTAATTGCCTTAAACGGAGAAGCTGGATATCAAGCTGATACTTTGCCCCCCGGTTGGCATTGGGGTTATTGGCCTTTGCAATACAACGTTCGCAAAGAGTCTCTGACTGTAGTTCCCCAAGGTGAAATTGCCCTGATTATCGCAGCAGGTGGTAAGTCAATTCCACCGCAGCGCATCCTCGGCAAAATCACAGACTGTGACAATTTTCAAGATGCTCGCCAATTCCTCAAAGGCGGCGGCGAAAAAGGTAGACAACTAGGCATCTTGACTGGTGGTAGCTATCGAATTAATACAGCATTATTTACAGTAATTACAGCGGCAAATGCTGCCAAACACGGGATGACACCGGAACAATTAAAGCTGTACAGAATTGCCCCAGATAAAGTAGGAATTGTCACAACTTTTGACGGCATTCCAATTCAAGATGGCGAAATTGCCGGCCCGATTATTCCGAATCACGACAACTTCCAAAACGCGCAAAAATTTATCACCGCCGGCGGGCGGCGCGGTTTGCAGGAACAGGTTTTGCTTTCCGGTTCGTGGAACTTAAATCCTTGGTTTGTCGGGGTTGACCAAGTGGCGATGACCGAAATCCCGATCGGCTATGTCGGCGCGGTTATTTCCTATGTCGGCAAAACCTCAGAAGATGTGAGCGGCGCTGCTTTCACTCACGGAAATTTAGTAAATGTGGGCAATAAAGGGGTGTGGGTGACTCCTCTTTATCCGGGGAAACATCCGCTGAATACTCGCATTTTGAAAGTAGAGTTAGTGCCGACTACTAATATAGTATTGAATTGGTCTGGTAAAACAGAAAGGCACAGTTACGATTCTAAACTTTCGTCTTTAACCGTGCGTTCTCAAGACGGTTTTGCCTTTGATTTAGAAGTAGCTCAGATTATTCACGTAGGAGCTTTGGATGCTCCAAAAGTGATTTCTCGCGTAGGTTCGATGCAGAATTTAGTAGACCACGTTTTGCAGCCGACAATTGGGAATTATTTCCGCAATTCGGCTCAAGCTTATTCTGTATTAGATTTTCTCTCCGCAAGAAGCGGCAGACAAGCGGAAGCCGCCGAGTATATCAAAGCAGCTTTGCGTACCTACGACGTGCAGGCAATTGATACTTTAATCGGGGATATTTTGCCGCCTGCAGAGTTGATGCAAACTCAAACAGATCGCAAAATTGCTGAGGAACAGTGCAAGACTTATGAGGTGCAGCAATTAGCACAAACTCAGCGGCAACAATTGGTGCGGGAAACGGCGCTGGCTGAGATTCAACAAGAGATGGTGAAATCGGAACAAGGCGTGAAGATTTCTGAGTTGAAAGCGAATTCTCAGGTGAAACAAGCTCAAGGCGAAGCTGAGTCGATTCGGGTGAAGGGAAATGCTCAAGCTGAAGCTTATCGCGCGGGTGTTGTAGCTTTGGGAGGTTCTGGTTATACGGCTTTGCAGTTAATGCAAATTATAGGCGATCGCAACGTGCGAGTTGTGCCGGATGTTGCGGTAACAGGCAACGGTAGCGGTGGCGGTTTGGTTGATGGTTTGCTGGGAATGATGTTGTGGAATCAAACGAGCAAAAATGGAGAAAATGGCGGGGAGTTACCGTTAGTTAACCTACAGAAATCGGAACCTGCAGCCAAGTTATCAGTAGCCCAGGTGAATTCTGTTAAGCC
Organism: Microcoleus sp. D3_18a_C4; assembly: GCF_036702415.1. NCBI lineage: Bacteria > Bacillati > Cyanobacteriota > Cyanophyceae > Oscillatoriales > Microcoleaceae > Microcoleus > Microcoleus sp. D3_18a_C4. The sequence goes on from NZ_JAUBTI010000131.1 coordinate 3,221, forward strand.
GTCGGCATCTCGCGCTAATTCCCCTGTTGCCAATTCTGAGGCTGATATTGATTCGCGATTTGATGAATTGCCGTTTGACGATCGATCTTTTAGTTAGGCTGTGCAGTTTGTAGTGAGGACTTCAGTCCTCTCTCTGTTATTGAAAGGGGGTATTACCAGTTTGTAGTTTGGCGCGATACCTAGCCAAAAGTTCAGGTAATCTCCTCAACCCAAGGTCCGCTAATTCTGACCTTTTTTTATAGGTAAAAACTCAACTTTTAACCAGCTATTTTTGGGAATAAGTGTTATAAGCTTAAAACTTAATTGACATTGCGACTTCAAAAGGTTAGCCTAGCTTCAATTGGAGTTTACCTACTTAGCAATAAGAGCAAGTTATGCAATTTTCAACGATGAATTTAGATACATTCTCTCAGGCGAGTTTCCTGGGATTCGCGGCCTTAACAGCTTATATTCTGACACTGCTTCCCACAAATTTGAGAATTGTTTTCCCTCTCACCAAAAAAACTGGCTTTCCCCAATGGCTGCTGAAAAATCGCCGTTTCATTGGTCTGCTCTCTTTCTTTTTAGCTGTAGCTCACGGATTCATCTTTTTCAAACAAAGAAACTTTGATGTCTTCGATCTCAAAACTTATTTTGTTTACTTCCAGGGAGTATCAACCTTCATTATTTTTACTCTTTTGGCTATCACCTCTAACGATTGGAGTGTGAAAAGGCTCAAGAAAAATTGGAAAAAATTGCAGAGTCTCACTTACCTTGCTATGTTTTTAGTAACCTGGCATATCTGGGATAAAATGGCCGATCACTGGACATATTTAACGCCTGTTGGAATTGCAGCGATAACCGCCATAATATTTTTATTCCTCTGTCGCACCTGGATTGAGCGCCAATCTAAACCACAAAAACATCAGCCAACCGCAGACAAAGTAACAGTGCTAAATAAAAGTGTTGGATAGCATTTATCAAAGTGAGAATCCAGCCGCAACCTCCGCGATAATTTTGGGGAATTGAAATAGGGAAGTTTATTTTACATAAACTTAGTTTTGGACATCATGTTTATGAGATCAAAAGAAGTTAAATGGAAAAGTATAGCGTTGACATTAACAGCAGTTGTAACTGCGGCGGGCATCGGCTTCTATAGGTATTTTGCGGAATTAGAAACAACTGTATCGCAGTTTAAATCGGGGTTGCTCACTCAATATTCTAGCAGTTTTAAAGATAATTCTGGGTGGATTTACGCGATCGCACTCAGTCCAGACGGCAAAACTTTAGCCAGCGGCTGTTATGGCGGCATTATCAAAATCTGGAACCTGCAAACCGGCGAATTGCTTTACACCATAAAAGCACATACCGATGCAATTGAATCCCTCGCCATTAGTCCTGACGGCAATCTTCTGGCTAGCGGGAGTTGGGATAACCGGATTAAATTGTGGAATCTCAAAACCGGCATACTCATCAATACCTTGAAAGGTCATGCGGATGATGTCAAGGCAATAAGTATCAGTCCTGATGGAAGGTTACTCGCTTCTGGTAGTACCGACAAAACTGTAAAATTGTGGAATTTGGCCGATGGCAAACTACTCCGCACACTTCAAGATTCAGACTGGATTAAATCTGTCGCTTTTAGCCCGAACAGTAAAATTTTAGCAACCGGTAGCGAGGATGGAACTATCAAGATTTGGTGGCTTGATGATGGCGGCAATTACACCCTGACTGGGCATTCCGGGCCGGTGAACTCAGTTGCCTTCAGTCCTGACGGGAAAACTTTAGCGAGTGGCAGTGCGGATAAAACTGTTAAGCTGTGGCAGTTTACAAATGGCAAAGTTCTGCACACATTAACAGGACATTCCGGCCCGGTTCTCTCAGTTGCTTTTAGCCCGGATGGACAGGCTTTAGCTAGTGGCAGCTACGACAAAACTATTAAGCTGTGGAACTTGAAAACAGGTGAACTGATAACAAATTTTGCGGAGCATTCTAAGCCAGTTTGGTCAGTCGCTTTTAGTTCTCAAGATACTGTCTTAGCCAGCGGTAGCGCAGATGAAACTATTAAGCTTTGGCCTGTACCTGTTCCGCTTGCGACTCAGGTTAACTCTCCAGCATCAGAGGTAGAGGCAGCACCTTCTGAAATTATCTCCCCCGGTGAAATTGCACATTTGAACCGGAAAGTTTACGACCAAATTGACAAGAGTTGGCGCTCGACTCCCACCTTCAGCACTTCATTAGTTTATCGCGTTGCCGTGAATGAAGAAGGGGTAATTACAGATTGTCAGCCGCTGAACCAAGCAGCAGGTGATTTTATTCAAGAAGTTTCTCTTTCTTCGTTTCGTAAAGTTGCTCATCAACCAAAGCATTTTCGTCAATTTAAGGTAGTGTTAAAACCCTCTGGGGTGCTTGAGGTCAGCCCGTGGTAAGGGGTAATTAATCCTACTAATTATCTAGAGACTTCTGTTTGATTATGAATTTTGTAATTACTGAAGCGCTCGATATTATTGTCTTCAGGTTCTTCCTTCTTTCTCCTTTTCTCTCACTCATAACTCTTGATGCAATTCCTCCCTATTGAAAACTTTGTACCGATCGCAGTACAATCGATCGATATTGCATCTGAGGAATCTCCCCATGTCAGAACAGTTTTCCACTGAGATTAGCGATCGCATCTGCACTCACATGAACGAAGACCACGCTAGCGCTGTAGTGCTGTACGCTCAAGCATTTGGCGGCAAACCGGAGGCGACAGAAGCTCAAATGCTCGCTATTGATGCGAACGGCATGGATTTAACCGCTAAAGTCAACGACGAAACAGTGCCCGTCAGAGTAAATTTCGATCGCACTTTAACCGATGCCGAAGATGCTCACCACACTCTCATTGAAATGGTGAAACAAGCTCGAAAAGTTGCTAAGTAGCCAAATGCTCACGATTCTGTTATAATTTTAACGTTCGCAGTACGGACTTTAGTGCGGCTAAATAGTTGTTAAGGACTAAAGTCCTTAAGCTGTTCTACATTTAAACTGTGTGTCAAAAATCAATAAAACTCTTGTGGGACGGGCTTCTAGCCTGTCCAGATTTTCCAATTTAAATGCGTAACAGCTTATCATCGATTCAAAGCATAAACATCTTTGCCTCGACCGATCGCAAATTTCATCGAATTAGACAAGCCCTTGCTAGACTGAGTAATAAAAACCAGCAAAGCCAAGCCAGCGAGTCCAGCCGCAAAACCAAACATATTTCTGTAGCCAACTTGTTCAGCCACAAAGCCTAAAGTCGGCCCCGCAATCGCAATACCCAAATCAAATCCGCCAATACAAAGCGAAAACAAGCGGCCCCTTTCATGAGGTTCGCACCTGTCCGACATCAGCGTTACCATCATCGGCAAAACTGTACCGCCCGCGCAACCTTCAACCAAAGCTGCTATTAAAAAAGCACTGGTGTTGTTAGCAAAATACAACAATAACATAGATACGGCATAACAGATTAAGCCGCCAGAAATAAACAAGCCGCGACCGTATTTGTCCGAAGCCCGTCCCGTGAGCAACCGTATACCGAAACTGGCGATAGCCGCCGTCGAATAAAATAATCCAGGATTCAAATTAGCCTTAGTTTCTTGGATAAACAAAGGCATAAAAGTGCTCAAAGTTCCAAATACTAAACCAACCACCAATAACACTAAAGCCGGAATCCTCACTCTCGGATTCCAGAGCATTTCCCAGTATTTTTGGCTGTTTTTGTCCTCAGATAGAGAGTCCGATTTTGTTAAATCTGCAAAATTAGGTTCCGCAATTTTGCAGGTAAAAAATACAGCCGTTGCAGCGAAAGCCGCCGACATCGCAAACAAAGGAGTATAACCAACCCAAGCTTGCACAAATCCGCCAATAGCCGGTCCAAATGCTAGACCAATAGGATTCACCAAGCTCATGTTACCGATTAATTCGCCCCGCTTTCCTGGCGGCGACAAATCTGTTACCAAAGCGCTGTAAGCTGTAGTAAAAGCGGCGATACTAATGCCGTGAAAAACGCGAATAAGTAAGAGTAAGGGGATAGATTGAGCTAACAGGTAGCCCAAAGGGGCGATCGCAGCGACTGACGCACCTAGAAGCAAAACTTGTTTTCGCCCCCTGGTGTCGGCTATTTTACCCAACTGCGGCCTCGATAGCAAAAGTCCGATCGCAAATGCACCCATCACAAAGCCAATTTGCTGTTTTGTGCCGCCCACAAATTGAACGTACAGCGGCAAAGTTGGCAGTAGCGAAGCCAAACTCGACCAGAATAGCAGGCCTGCGGTGAATAAAATCAGTAAGCTGCGTCTGGGTTGGGGATCGATTTCCCTAAAAATATTCAAGATGCGAATTCCCTTTAAATCTTCTGAGTGCGCTCAAAGTAAGTTTGAGTGTCTCTATCATTGTGTTACAAATTCTTAAGATTTGCACCAAAAAAGTTGATATTCGACTCACTGTCAACTGTCAACTGTCAACTGTCAACCGTCAACTGTCAACTGTCAACCGTCAACTGTCAACCGTCAACCGTCAACCGTCAACTGTCAAAAAAGAGCATTCTTACCAATCAACCTCAGCCCTTTCCTCCACCACCCGTTCATAAACCCACTGGGTTTCTATCGCCAACTTCGGCCAACTAAACCGGCGTTCCAAATCCTGATAAGCATTGTCAACCAACCACTGCGCGTAACCCGGATTTTTCAAAACCTCCAAAATTCCCCAGGCCAAAGAATCCCGATTGTTTGCCTCAGTAACAACGCCTGTTTTAGTGTGCAGCACCACCTCTGGAAGTCCGCCCGCATCCGAAACCACCACAGGCACTCTTGCAGCAAAGCTTTCTAACGCTACAATCCCAAAAGGTTCGTAAAGACTGGGGAAAACCGCGCAGTCAGCCACCGTCTGGAATTTGTCGAGATGTTCCTCAAACATGAAGCCTGTAAAATAACACTTATTCCAAATTCCTAAATGCCAAGCCAACTGTTTTAGATGGTCTGTATTGCCGCCGCCAACAATTACAATTTTCGCTTTCCCCCCCATTTCCCAAATTACTTTAGGTGCAGCATTTAGAAATACACCAATGCCTTTTTCATAGCTAATTCTTCCTACATAATAGACAATTTTCTCATCATCAGCAGCAAACCTGCGGCGGAAATCCATCGCGTCAAATTCGTGCCAGCGGGGCTTTTTATCTGGTCTAATTCCGTTGTAAATTACCTCTATTTTGTTCCACGGAGTCGATAGTACCCGTTCGGCTTCCCGCCGCATATAATCACTGCAAACAATTACTCGCCAAGCGTTGTAAGCGAGGTCGTTTTCCTTGGCGTTAATATAGCGCTGCCCTTCATTGTGGATGCCGTTGAAGCGCCCGTATTCGGTGGCGTGGATGGTGGCAATTAGCGGTACTTTAAAGGTATGCTTGAGGGCGATCGCCGCATCTCCTACTAACCAATCGTGAGCGTGGATGATATCAAAGGGGCCTTCCTCAAGCATCAGTTTCCCGCCTTGGTGGCCCATGCTTTGGTTGAGGTTCGCCACCCAGTGAAAAAAGTCCCTAGCGTGCCCCACCACCACCCGATGTACACGTATTCCTTCCACCACTTCGTACATCGGCGCGTGGCCGAACTCTACTGTAATTAAGTGAATTTCGTGTCCCAGCTTCACCAATTCTGGATATAGTTCCGATACGTGGCGGGCGATACCGCCTACGATTCTGGGAGGAAACTCCCATGCCAATACCAAAATTTTCATCTTTCTCCCCTCCAAAGCTTTTATATATCTTAATGTTTAGGATTAACAGATTTATTGTATAATTATCAACCTTAATTTTGAGTTGAACGCAAATTTATGCCCAAAGCCTGACTTTTGGCAGCAACAAAGACAGAAAATCATGCCTCAACCGGGTTTTTGCATGAAATTGCTCGATCGCCATTACCTGAAAAAAACAGGTTTCCTCAAGATTTGAGCCACTGAGGGAAGCAATGGCGATCGTGGCTACCAGCTTACCGTTTCTTCAAAATCGGCTCCAATTCGCGGCGAAAACTGGTCCAAGCAGCAACCGATGCAGAATTAGAAACAGCACCCTGACGCATCAAAATCGCACCGTCTTCAAAGCCAACAATTCCGTACTCTCCAGATTTGGACATTCGATCGATCGCCGGTACGATCTCCCGCAACTGTCCCCGTTCCGTGCGAAACGCAGCCTGATACTGCTGCAACTGCCAGAGATCGGCAATTACATATTGCATCTTCACTGCCTTCCCCGCATCATTGCGGAGTTCCAACATCGGAAACCTGAGAATTTCCCGCCTGCTTGACAAAATCGGCACAATAGTATTCGTAGCTGCCACGCTAGCATCAGCAGGAATTTGAGCCAATAGCGGCCGCACTTGCAAAACGTGCTGCCATTGTCTGACGAGAGGAACCTGCACCCAAGGATCGATCGCATCGGGCAAAATCAAAGAAAAAGTCCGATTTGGGTTAGAAGTGAAGGTAAAAAATAGCGACAAGCAGATGCAAAATGCCCAAAAGCGGCGAAACTTTGAAGACGAAGGCAGAGGAAATAAAGCAGAAGGAAAACGCAAGAACATTTTTTCCTCTCTCACCATTCTATCTTCTTCCTTTTGACGCTGGGCCCACCACAGAATCGCCCCATAAAAAAGCCCTGGAACCACAGTCATCGCATAGCGAATATTAATCGCCAGCACCGACTCTCCTTTCGCTAAAAATAGCTTCAGCAGCGGAAATCCAGCTATCATCCAAGAGGCAGGCGCGAAAGCGGGAACCAAAGCTAATGGCAACCACTGGCCAAGGAGGTATCTAATCTTAGCAAAAAACGGCGTAAATAATTGAGCCACCAACCGTCCGGGATTGCTCACCATTCCCCAAATAATTTCTAGAGTCGAAGCTTCATTTCCATCGGCATATTGGCCGAAGCGCTCCATCATAAACCGCTGGGATATATCAGCAGAAAACAAAGGCATAATCAGATTGGTCAGGACGATCATATAACCAAAACTGAGTATGCAGACAGCCAAACCAGTCCGAGGGTAGCGCCGGCTCAAAATCAGGTAAACTCCAACGCCAAATAAAACAACTCCCCCATCTTCTCGCACGGCCAAAATTAAAGTTGCCAGAATCCCAAACAATGGCCACCAGCGCTTCTCCATCGCCAGCAGCAAGCCAAAGACATACAGCGGAATTTGACAAACATCGTGAAAATTGCCCATAGTCGGGCCGATGACCGCGTTAGCGCAGTAATAGCTGACAACAATTGTCGCCGACAGCCTCGGTTCCAGATAGTGTCTGGCGAGAGCATAGAGCACTCCTCCAGCCGCCGTAATTAAAGTCACCTGCAACACCGTCAAAGTGACCGGCGAGGGAAACAGCGAGTAAATTGGCAGCCACAGCATTAGCGCCGGGGTGAAATGCTGCCCCAACCGGTAGTAAGATACCTCCGGGAGCTGGTTTTGGTGAACCACATTAGTGGACAACGCCGAAGAGAGGGAACTCTCAAACAACTGACCCCGAGTGCCGTTCCAAAAAAGTTGATTGAAAATGCCTTGGTCGTAAGTAGCGTAAAAGCTGTAGTAGCGGTGCAGCGTCAGCAACAGGCACAGCACAAAAAAGGCGGCCGCCACTTGAACCACCACCCGCAGCGACTCATTTTTCTTCCATCTCAAAAATATCATCTGCCCGCTTGTAATGAAATTATCGGACAATAGCATAAATCTAAAGTAAGTATTAAATTAAAGTAGAAGTGAAATAACTCGGCTCGGCAATGCTCAATTATTTTCACCCGATCGAAAAGCTCAACAGCGTCCATCCAACACCAGACACCAGCGATACCGACTGTTCTCCCGAACAGCCGGCCAATTCCGCACCGCTTTTACAGCTTTTGCTCTTTGTAGACAAGCGTCCCTCTTCCCGGGAACAGACCAGACACATCCGCAAGTCCCTAAAGGATTTGAAGGCAGAGTGCGACTTTGAGCTTCAAATCATCGATGTAGGAGAACAGCCCGATTTAGCCGAACACTTTAAACTTGTAGCCACTCCCTCGCTGCTCAAAATTCATCCCGATCCGCGACAAACTCTCGCCGGCAGCAATTTAATCGCTCAACTCGAACACTGGTGGCCCCGCTGGAAGCGTTCTGTAGAGGAATACGCAGCTCAACAACAGTCGGCCCCAGCTCTTGCTGAAAGCCTGACTGACCCAAAACCAATCTATTCCGTTGCTTGCGCGGCCGAACTTGTGCAGCTTTCCGATGAAGTTTTTCGCCTCAAACAGGAAAAAGAACACCTGCAAGAGCAGTTGCAGTTGAAAGACCGGATTATTGCGATGCTAGCCCACGACTTGCGTAATCCCTTGACGGCAGCATCTTTGGCTTTGGAGACTTTGGAGTCAAGTCAGAAGGTGAAAGAGGGGGAAAAGTCGCGTTTGACACCGAGTCTGGCGGCTCATTTGATGAAACAAGCCCGCCGCCAAATCCGAATAGTCGATCGTATGATTACAGATATCCTGCAAGCAGCCCGGGGTACAAACGCTCAACTCCACATTGAACCAAAAAGAATCGAACTGGGGGCGATTTGTCAAGATGTAATCCTGCAGTTTCAAGACAAATTTCAGGCAAAAAGTTTGAACTTAGAAACAGACATTCCCGCAGATTTGCCCTTGGTTTATGCCGATCCCGATCGCATCAAACAAGTCATAGTCAACCTGCTTGACAACGCCAGCAAGTACACGCCAGACCGAGGAACTGTTAATCTTTCAATTCTTCACCGCACCGCTTACAAAGTTCAAGTCAGCGTTTGCAACAGCGGCCCGGGAATTCCTGAAGAAGATTGCGCGAGCATTTTTGAAGACAGCTTTCGCTTGCAGCGAGATAAATCAAAAGACGGTTACGGCATTGGACTGTCTCTGTGTCAAGGCATCATCCGCGCCCACTACGGTCAAATTTGGGTAGACTCCGTAGTCGATCGAGGCAGTTGTTTTCACTTTACTCTGCCCGTCCAAAAATAAAAGTTAGCTGTCAATTGTCAGTTGTCAGTTGTCAGTTGTCAGTTGTCAGTTGTCAGTTGTCAGTTGTCAGTAGCAACCGAATTTGATATGACAGCAACCGCGCCCGACGGTTAGGACGTTCTTAATTCCTAAAACCCTTGCGGAAGATTGCTTATTGCTTCTTATTTCTGGTATACGGCTCAAGTTTTCCGCAGTGCAGCAATAATCTGTGCGTTGGCCTGGGGAAAAGTAAATTGGTCAATTTCGTCGAGTGTCACCCAGCGAATTTCCTCGCATTCGATCGTTTGCGGTTCCCCGCTGACGTGGCGGCAGTGGTGCACGTATAGTCTAACTGTAAATTTAGTGTAGTCGTGGTCAATCGTAATCAAGCGATCTCCAACTTCTACCACAATCCCCAACTCCTCCATAATTTCCCGTTTTATGCAAGCTTCGATTGTTTCCCCAGGCTCTATTTTTCCGCCCGGAAACTCCCAGAAACCCCCGTGCAGCCCAGGTTGTCGGCGCTTGTCAATCAAAATTTGTTGGCGATCGTTCCAGATTGCAGCAACGCCGATAACTTTGTGGGCAACAGGAGAAACAGACATATTAATTAGGAATGGGGAATGGGGAATTGGGAATTGGAAATTGGGAATGGCGAATGTAAGAATAATATCAATAATTATTCTATTATTTAATCTAAAATCAACCCTCTAAAATCTCAAATCTCAAATCTCAAATCTAAAATATTAAGCCCCCATCTTGCGAGGGGGGGCTTGACACTTGGATCACTTAAATGTTAAGAATCTACTAATCGTCCGAGCCATGTCTCTCACTGGCTTGTATGGACTTTTCAAAAGTCATTCGCTGTTCGGCATTTTTCAGAAAATAACCGCTAATCATAGCCGAGGCGAGCAATCTACCCAAATGTTCGCGACTGGTAGTCACTGTCACCCCGAAGTGTTCCGAAGGCAAATTCCCCAATAGTCCAACAATATTTCGCTCCATTACTTGAAACACTTCGTGAGAAGTCGGCTTAGACAACTGAGAAACTGTGTCGGGAGCCATTGACTGCACGTATTGCCATAATAAGTTGGCATTTTCTCCGTCTTCTTCAAAGAATTCTGGGGATTTATTAGATGAGTTGCTCACGAGTACCTCCGTTTCAGAAACAGCTTGTTATGTTAGACGCGGGCGGTTAAATTAAATAACCCTTATCTGATGGCTGCTGATCTTTATTACTAAGTAATTACTAATGTAGCAGGACAATCATAGCAACCAAGTGGGCACAACCGAATTAAAAGCGGCGGTTTTTACGATTTTAGATTGGGGATTGCAAGGGGGGGGGACCCGATCGCCAATCCCCAATCTACCTAGCTGGCTAGATAATCGTTGATATCTTGCTTGCGTTTGCGGAGTTTGGTCAAAGCTTCCCGTTCTATTTGCCGCACTCGTTCCCGACTGATGTTGAGACGATCGCCTATTTTGGCCAAAGTTAAGGTTTGCCCGTCTTCTAAACCGAACCGCAAGGCGAGAACTTCTCGCTGTTGCTGAGTCAGTTCCGCCATTAGCTGGTCTAAGTCAGTCCGCAGGGAAGATTGCAGGGCAAAATCTTCCGGGGTAGTACCAGTATCTTCCAACAAATCGCCCAACTCTGTATCTTGATTGTCTCCCACGCGCAAGTCCAGGGAAAGTGGCAGGCGCGCGCGATCGAGATATTCGCGAATCTGTTTGGGAGTCAATTCTAACTCGGATGCCAATTCAGCAGCCGTGGCCGCGCGGCCGAGCTGTTGAGCAAGTTGGCGCTGAGCCTTTTTAATTTTGTTGAGCTTTTCGGTGATGTGGATCGGCAAGCGGATGGTGCGGCCTTTTTCGGCGATCGCCCGGGTAATTGCCTGACGAATCCACCAATAAGCATAAGTAGAAAATCTGTAGCCCTTAGTCGGGTCAAATTTTTCTACTCCCCGCTGCATCCCGATCGTGCCTTCCTGAATTAGATCCAGTAAATCTACGTTGCGCTTGATATATTTTTTGGCCACAGACACTACCAGGCGGAGATTCGCTTCCACCATTTGGCGCTTTGCCCTTTCCCCCTGCTCGATCGTCCGCTGCAACTGTGCCTCAGACAGCCCAACTGCCTGTGCCCATTCAGCCGCCGTCGGGTCGCGGCCTAACTCTTCGGCTAAAATATTTTTCTCCTGATGCAGTGCGGTTGAGCGCTGTACCTGTTTCCCGTAGAGTATTTCTTGCTCATGGGTCAACAAGGGAACGCGGCCGATTTCCCGCAAGTAAGCGCGAACAGAATCTGTATCTGAGGACTTAAGAGTTTTCATGAGCTTTTCCCGCTGAGGATCTGTGCCTCTAAAGGTTTGCGGTAGTCGCAAACCCCTAGCTTTAGCTGGGAAGGAAAGCGGGCGGGGACTTGCGCTTTCCTTCCTTTTAAAGAGGCTTAATTTTATGGTAGCTAGCTACTACTCCCAGTCAGCACCGTCTCAGGTTAGGTTTTGGTTGGGGCGAGCACAATACTACGTTATGTTAAGAATCTTAACATTTGTGAGAGCATTTGACTACACTTCTTCATATTTATTTCATGCCAGCCTGAACTGTTGATACGAGAGTACCCGCTTTCCTGGCTTCACAGTTTGCATCAATATAAACAAAAGCCGCCACATCTCAGAGGGGGAGATTGGTAGAGGGGCAGGGCTGTTTCATTATCTTGTAGGGGCTGCCCCCCGTGGCTGCCCTGAATATGAAGTTACAGATATTGATGAACCCGCCCCAACAGATAATGACTAATGACTAATGACTAATGACTAATGACTTCTTTGCCGCCCCGCTTCGTACATGATGAGGGCTGCGGCGATCGACACATTTAAAGATTCTACGCCACGACTCAGGGGAATTTGGATTTGTCGATCGGCCAAACTCCTCAATTCTTCCGACAAACCAGAGCCTTCGTTGCCCAAAACTATCAGAGTCGGCACTCGCAAATCTACTTCCCAATAACTTAAACTGGCCCCGGCGACGGTTGCTAAAATTTGCATTCCTCGATTTTTATACGCGGAGACTTCGGCGGTTAAATCTGGACTGACTGCCATTGGCAGCTTAAACCAAGCTCCTGCCGAGGCGCGCAGCACTTTGGGGTGGTCTAAATCGGCGCACTCAGCGCTCAGCAGCAAACCGTCGGCATTAGCAGCCGCAGCAGTGCGGACGATCGCCCCCAAGTTGCCGGGATCTTGGATTGTTTCTAGGGCTATTCCTAAAGTTGACAATTTTGCGGGTTCTGTTGCGGTGCGGGGTGCTGTGGCGACAATGCCGTCGGGTTGGACTGTAGTGGCGATCGACTCTAACACTTTTGCACTTACTAATTCTGTGCGATCGGCTAAATTACCAACTTGCTCCCAAAGTTCCCCGTGCTGATCCAGCCATTCGGGAGTGCAGCAAACCGTTGCTAGCGGGTATTTTGCCGCCCAAGCTTCTTCGAGCAAGTGCGTCCCTTCGAGTAAAAATAATTGTTGTTCCCTGCGTCCCTTCGAGCTGTGCAGCTTGCGGATTTCTTTAACTAGGGGGTTTTGAATACTTGTCAACATTGTTTAATTCAGCAGAGCGAATGGGGTTATTGCCTGTATCGGGTTAACCCCAAACTTCCTTCTGCCTTTGGAATGCGGAACCCGGGACTTGAACCCGGAAGGCTTGCACCACATGAACCTGAATCATGCGCGTCTACCAATTCCGCCAGTTCCGCATCGGTCACGAATTACTACTCTGCCATACCTCCGCGAATCTGTCAAGTGTTTTGGGGAATTTATTTTTTTTCTGGGCTGCGAGTAATATTTTGCACAAATTACTGTTGGGGTTGAGAAATCCTTTAGTTTCGAGGATTTACTGTTAGCCAAACATCGCAAAACGCTGTGTAGTTGGGAGCATCTCAGTTTTGTAAAAAGCATTTTTTTGATTGTAGTGCGAGCGTCCCCGCTCGCGTATTGTACAATACGCGAGCGGGGACGCT